>NZ_JAPMOU010000068.1 GCF_028858535.1 Spartinivicinus poritis | reverse complement strand
CCATTATTAAATTCCTAGTCAAATTAAGTGAAATACTGTGACCAGGTATTTTACAGATTATTTACCATGATTGGTATAAATCGAATGTACCGCTATTTGCCATGGCCATTCGGCAAGGCAATGAAGAAGTTCTTTACCCCTTATTAACTAAAAAAATTACCGCAATTAATGGGTGTTATTTTACAACGGCAACCCGTTCATTAATTCAAACAACATTATTTCCAATCGAACAATAAAATACTATGTCACAGAATTATTTTGTGCTGCTAACGAAAGTTGGCCAGGCACAGCTATCTAATGCCATTGCAATGGGGCGCAAACTCAATGTGTCCAAACTGCAAATAGGGGACGGTGGCGAGGATGAAGGCAAGGAAACCCACCCAACAGAGAACGATACCCAATTAAAGCGTGTGCGGGGAGAAGTGCCCGTTAACGCCGTATTTCAACATGATAGCAACCCGCATTGGGTTGTGTTTCAGGTAGTGATTCCTGATGATGTAGGCGGCTTTTACATCACGGAGTTAGGACTATTTGATGATAATGACAACTTAATCGCCATTGGTAAATACCCCAAAACTTACAAGGCAACGTTGCCTGATGGCATATCCACCAGTATGGATTTAGAGGTTATCTGTCAGGTGGGTAACGCTGAAAATGTCGAATTAAAAATTGATCCATCCAAGGTATTAGCCACCATTGATTACACTGAAAAACGTTTTCAAGATCACCTGGCAGCAGAAGACCCACACCCACAATATGAATTAAAAGAGAAATTACAAGACACAGCTTACCTAACCATATTAGAGCTTACGGATAGAATTTTACCCGTGGGTGTTCCTGTTCCTTGGCCTTCTGATATAGCACCTAAAGGATGGGCTGTAATGAAAGGCCAACAGTTTGATGTTAACGCCTATCCATTACTAGCAAAAGCCTACCCTACAGGTGCCTTGCCTGATTTAAGAGGGATGGTCATTAAAGGCAAACCAGATAATCGCGAAGCCCTGAGCCTTGAAGACGATCAAATAAAAAATCATACCCATACAGGTAATGTACACACTGTTGACCTTGGCACTAAAAACACAAATGCAACAGGTGCTCATACGCATACCATACGAGGTGATTACAATGAGGGCGCTGACGGCCCATTCGTAGCGGCGGGTGGTGGTGGTGCCAGGGCGCATCCACATACGTCTAGTGCAGGACATCACGCCCACAGCGTCCATATCGGTGCTCACGAACATGGTATAACCATTGACCCCTTTGGCGCTGACGAAAACACGGTAAAAAACATTGCATTTAATTACATTGTGCGAATGGCCTAATTTTATTTTTTAATTATTTACAGGTTTTAATGAATGACAACCGAATATTTACACGGGGTTGAACAGTATTTTTTAGACGACCCTATAAAACCCATTAAAATATTATCCGCCAGTACGATTGGCTTAATTGCTACGGCTGACGATGCCGATAATGATGTATTTCCACTCAATACCCCGGCGTTAATTGCAAGCGATAAACTCATCGCTAAAGCGGGTAAAACAGGCACATTAAGCGCGGCACTACAAGACATTTACCGCCAATCAGGGGCGATTGTCGTTGTGGTGAGAGTGCCAGAACCAGAGAACCCAACAGAGCCAACCGAGGCCGATTTAGCCAACATAATCGGTACTGTTGACTTTGAAACGGGTGATTATACCGGCTTAAAAGCCTTACGCATTGCAGAGGCAGCTGTCGGTGTAAGACCGCGTTTAATCATTGCACCAGAGTTTTCACACTATGTTGATGTGGCGGCGGCCATGGAAAACGAAGCCAAAAAACTAAACGCGACTGCCATTGTAGACGGTGACGAGTCGGGCTTTACTAATGTGATTAAAGCCGCTGAAGCCTTTAAAGAAGTGTTTTTTGTGAATGGCGGGATTGAAGTGCTAGATACGGCCTTAAAGAAAAAAGTAAAACGCAAGGCGTCAGCCACCATTGCTGGGCATATCGTCCGCGTCGACTTTAAAGAGGGCTATTGGCACTCACCATCGAACCGCAAGTTATACGGCATTACCGGCACGTCTGAGCCTGTAGACCATGCAATAGGATCACTGACCAGTAAGGCCAACCGCTACAACGAGAAGAATGTAGCAACCATTGTTAACCAGCAAGGCGGCTGGTATTTGTACGGCAACCGTTTATGCAATGGCACCATGCTACCCCATCAACGGGTGCGGTATATCGTGGGTGACTCCATTCTGTATGCCCACCAAGAGCTAGTAGACCGCAATATTACCCGCGACTATGTGGAATCGGTTAAAGCGCGGGTAAACAACCTATTACGGCGCCTTAAAGTCCGCAAAGTGATATCAGGCGGCGAGTGTTGGGTTGATGAAGAGCTGAATATGGCTGATATCGGTATCGGGCAAGTGACGTGGGACTACGATTTAGGCTTATACGACGTAGCCGAGCGTTTAACATTCCGCCAGCACATTAATAAAAAATATAACGAACAACTATTTACCAGCTAAGGAATAACACAACATGGCAAGTGTTCCCAGCATTCTGACAGACATGAATGCTTTTTTTAAAGACCAATCGTATGCCGGTATTTGCAACACCATCACGCTACCCAAAATAGCCTTTAAAACCAGTGATTTTACTGCCGCGGGTATTGCAGGCGATATTGAGCGCAGCTTACACCGGCTGGAAAAATTAGAATGTGAAATCACTATTTCAGATTACAACGACAAAGTCATAGGGCTGTTAGGCCAACCAGAAAGCGCACAAGAAGAGCTTAGGGTTAGAGGCTCACTGGATGTCAATGGCGAGATAAAAGCCATTATGGTCAAGCTCAGGGGCCTTTGGAAAAGCATGGAGTTAAACGAGTTTAAGCCCGAATCTGAGGCAACAATGAAGTTTTCCATTGCACCAGACTTGTATCAATTTGAATTAGATGGAAACGAACTGTTTTATATCGACAAGAAAAACTACGAAGTGCGGATTAATGGTGAAGACCGCACCAAAAAAATTAGAGAAGCATTAGGAATTTAATTATGACCACATTGAATACTGTTGAATTAAAAGAACCCATTACACGTGGTAAGAAAACCCTGGATAAAATCAGCCTAAGAGAGCCGCGAGCGGGCGAGCTGCGAGGGTTAGAGTTAATGTCTATTGTTAGAATGGACGTAAACAGCTTGCGTATTCTATTGCCCCGGATTAGCGAATTAAACGCCAATGAAGTGGATCAATTGCACCCGGCGGATCTCACTAAATTAGCTTCAGAGGTGACGGTTTTTTTAGCAGGTTAAGGTCAGTGCCAAATGATGTAATGGACATTGAGGCTGATTGTTTTATGGTGTTCCAAGGTTGGGATGCTAAAACAACCGAAGATATGACCCTACCTGAATTACTATTGTGGCACCAAAAAGCCACCCAACGGCAAGAAAGAATTAATCAACAAATACAATCATAGGAATTAATCAATGACCAGTGCCACCATGCGCTTACAAATGGTGATGGAACTGGCGGACCGGCTCAGTGCGCCTATGAATCAGGTAACACAACGCACTGAGCGTTTTAATCGTGAAGTTTCAGAAAGCCATCAAAGATTAAACGAGCTAGGCAATACTCGTCGTGCGCTAGAACAATTTAGGCAGTTACGACAGCGTACAGAACAGACTTCAACTGCACTAGAAGAAGCACAACGAGAAACGGCCCAGGTTGCACGCGAATTTAACCGCACTACAAACCCCACAGCAGCCCTTACACGTCGACTGCAGGAAGCCACAGCACAGACAAGGGGATTACGACAGCAACACTTAGAAGAGCGTCAGGAGTTGCAACAGCTAAGAGTACAGCTACAGCAAGCGGGTTTATCTACTACCAACTTAGATCATGCGACACTTAGCTTACAGCGTCGAACAGACCGCTATAACCGTGAATTGGAGGAACAACAACGACAGCTTGAGCGTACTCAAGCCAGGCAAGAACGGCTAAACAGACTGCAAGAGCGTAGCAGCGACCTTAAATCGAAACTGGTGGGTGATACGGCCAAATTAACAGGCGCTGTATTTGCAGTAAAACAACTGTCGGATGCTTACGCGGATGTGGTATCAGCTAAGGGTGAAATAGGCTCATTGGGGATTACAGCTGAAGGGCAAAATGTTATTGCTGAAAAAGCCCGTGAATATTCCAACCAATTTGCAGGGACAACAACTGAAGCCTTTATTTTAGCATCCTACGATATTAAATCGGGTATATCCTCGCTTGGTGATTCGGCTGTTGGTGAGTTTACTAAAATTGCTGCTTTAACTGCAGGGGCTACCAAATCCAGCACAGCCGAAATGACTAGCCTTTTTGCTTCGGGTTATGCCATTTACCGCGATCAATTTACAGGTTTTGCTAAAGGGTATATCGAGGATTGGGAAAAATTAAGCGCGGAAGAAAAGGATATTAAGTTTGGTCAAATGTTCAGTGCGGGTATTTCGTCGTCTGTACAGATGTTTAAAACTGATGGGCCTAAAGTGGCTCAAGCTCTGAGTACACTAGGTGCAACCGCTACCAGTGCCGGGGCGGCTATGGAAGAGCAATTTAGTGTACTAGGAATGTTATCGGCGTCAATGCAAGGCGGCGAAGCGGCTACAAAATACAAACGATTTATATTAAGTGCAGGTAAAGCAGGTGAAAAACTTGGCTTACAGTTTTTAGATGCCAACAATAAATTATTACCCACCGTCGATATTTTACGGCGCTTGAAAGAGCAATACGGCGACACCCTGGACGATGTAGAAAAGCAAGAATTAAGCAAAGCCTTTGGTACATCGGAAGCCGTAGACCTGATTGATATGTTATTCCCTAAAATTAATGAGCTAGACGATACCGTTGGCAAAATGCGGGATAACTTGCAAAAAGGCATGAAAACCACCAACACAATGGCCAATAACATTTTGTCTGGTGGAACGAATGAAGCTTATGAGCTATTAGGGCAACGTTTTAATAACCTGGCTGTTACCGTTGGTGAAATATTCGCCCCGGCATTAATTGCCGTATCCAATTTATTGGGTGAGGCGGCGATAGTCGTACAAGATTTAATTAAGGATTTTCCGCTTGTCTCTAAAGCGATTTTATGGGGCGCTGGAGCCTTTGTGGCGTTAAAGGTGGCCATGATAGCAGGGCGAACCGCGATGTTAGCCTGGAATGCCGCCACTTTATTTGGACTCACTACAGCCAGTAGTTTAAATCTGGCAATGATCCGAATGGGGGCGATTCATACGGCATTAGCAGCAAAAACAGCCGTAGTCACAGCTGCACAATGGCTATGGAATACGGCACTGATGGCTAATCCCATTGGCTTAGTGATTACTGCAGTTGGCGCACTAATCGGCATAGCGGCTTATCTAGTGGATGACTGGGGAGCCGTTGGCCAATGGTTTGTTGATTTATGGGATGACATCACAGCGCTGTTTTGGAATGGCTGGGAGGTGATTAAAACGGTATTTTCTTATTCACCATTAGGGCTACTCATACAACACTGGCAGCCCATTACAGGCTACTTTGATAGCTTATGTGAAGCAGTAAAAAATATATTCTCAATTGCCTGGAAATGGATACAAGAGAGTGTCATAGGTCCAATCATGGCGATTAAGGAAACGCTAGGCGCTGCGTGGAATAAGCTCTTTGGTGATGATGACAAATCAGTTGAAGTTACACAAAAAGTAAAACAAATCTCTGACCAGGCTGTAAAAATCTCGAATGAAAACCCCGATATTACTAACCAGGTTAAACAACCTGAGCCATTAACAGGCAACACCAGGGGTATGAATCAAACCAATAACTATCAAATAGCGGTTAATGTGGACCAGCCAAACGCGACACCTGATGAAATTAATAAAGCCGTTGCTAAAGCTATGGATGAACACCAGCGTAAAAATGCCCGTTCAATAAGAGGTAATTTACATGATTAACGATGTACCGAATCAAACTATGATGGCAATAGGCGATTTTATTTTTAGTGTTAGCACGCTGGAATATCAGTCATTAAAAACTAGCCAAGCCTGGCGTTGGGCGAATAAAGACCGCTACGGACGTAAACCCGCTAAGCAATTTCATGGACCAGGAGCAGCTAAAAAAACCTTAAGCATTGCCGTATACCCAGAAACCAAACAGGATTTTTACTGGTTCGATCAGCTTCAACAACTGGCAGATAAAGGCGAGCCTTACCGCTTAATTGGTGGCTCACCGTCGGGTGGAGTGGATTTAGGACTATGGGTGATTGATCAAATAGAACGGAGTGACGCTTATTTTTATGAGGATGGCACACCAATGGAAATGAAAGGGAGCCTATCAATATCAGAGTATGGAGAGGATGAAACCCAGTGAAATATCGAACGCAACAGAATGATATGCTCGATGCCATTTGCCATAAATATTATCAAGGCAATATCAATACGCTCGATGTCGTACTGGCTGCCAACCCAGGTATAGCAAAGCATGGCGCGTTGCTGCCTGCAGGTTTAACTATCGAATTACCCGCGATTCAAGCAGAAGAAAAAGACCAGCGGATAACGTTATGGGATTAATTCCTATTTGTCCATTTCTGCACAAGATCAGTAAAAAAGTCCATTGATAGATAGGTTATGTGCTATGTACCCAGTTATCAATAGATAAACCATCTATATACTTAAAGTGCTTTGTATTATTTGTAATTAATGTTGCGCCTAAGCTCTTTGCGTGCGCCCCAATCATCATATCCATGTTGCCTATGGGAGTCCCATTGCTCTCTAAGGTACTTCTAATTCTTGCGTATGTATCAGCAGCATCCTTATCCCAATCAAGAACATTTAGATACTTAATAAAAAGCGAAATAACTTCATGATTTATTTTTTTAGAGCTAGAGCGCTCAACACCATACCGAAGCTCTGAGTAAGTAACGATTGAGATGCATATTTCATCCATTGCAACCTGCTTAAATCGCTCTAGCACAGCGGGAGGGCGCTCTTTAATGATATAACTACATGTGTCTGTATCAAGCATATACATCTAAAATAAATCCCTTTCCTGTGGTTTGTCATCTGCAATGTCACACATAAAATCATCTGTAGCCTTAAGCTCACTTGAGAAAAAAGAATCCCAGGAACTAGGCTTAGCGCTCAAGATAACCTTATCGCCTACCTTCTCTATAAAGACTTCTTCACCTTCAAACTGGAACTCTTTAGGTAAGCGCACTGCTTGACTTCGACCGTTAGGGAAAAGCTTTGCTGTCTTTTGCATCACTTAGACCTCCTTATAATTTTGGTATATACAAAAGTATATATCATAGTATACATTAAGGTATATATGAAAGTATATACTTTTTTAGCGACCTTGCTGCCTTAGATCCATCAAGGTTTCATTTGACACAACATGCTTCTTCATTCGTTTGATATTCGCAATGGCAAGCTTAGCGCGTTGTCTGCGGCTATCGGCAGGAATTAAGTCAGCTACCACTTTGCCATGATTAGTGATAGTAAACGACTCGCCAGCCTCAACCCGTCTAAGAAACTCGGGGAGCTTGTTCTTTGCCTCATATGAGGCAACTTTACTCTTCATTATCATTACCTAAATAGATTTTTTATTGTCCAATTTAAATTACAATATGACAAAAACGAAATTTAAAATCTTAGCCAACCAAAAAAACATTACCCAATTAATTGCTGACCGATTAATTAAATTAACCATTCAAGATGAAGCAGGCACTAAATCTGATGCTGTAACTATTGATTTAGATAACCGCGACCAGGCCATTCATTTTCCGAAAACTGGGGCAGAGCTGGAAGTGTGGCTACAGGGAATTTATAAAGGGCTGTATGTGGTGGATGAGTTAGAAGAGTCGCTAGATGACGATAACCTAACGATTCACGGCAAAGCAGCGAATATGAAGGGCAGTATCAAAGCCACGCATGACGCTTCATACGACAATATCACTCTGCAGGAGCTAGCCAATCAAGTTGCTAATAAACATGGTTATCAGCTGGCTATAAATCCAGAATTAGCCTCAATACAGTTTGAGCATATCGACCAGAGAGGGGAGAGTGATTTAAACCTATTAACTCGATTGGCTAACCAACACAATGCCATAGCCAAAGCCATGGCGAATAAACTGTATATTGTGCCGAAGGGTGAAAGTAGAAATATTCGTAACCAGAAATTACCTACCATCACTATTAACGACCCACACAACAGTAGTGGCCGTGTTGTTATCAATGAGCGCAATGATTACCAGGCCGTTCAAGCCTATTGGTTTTCAGAAAAAAAGCAGCAAAAGATAGCGGTTTTGGCTGGGCAGGACGAGCCAAAATACACACTTCGTGAAACCTACAAAACGGCAAGTGATGCCAAAAGTGCGGCTAGTTCAAGGTTAAACAGGTTAAAGCGAGGTAAAAAGTCACTGTCACTTACACGTCCATTGTCGCCAGAGATAGCACCAGAGCAGCGAATAACACTAGTTAACCATAAGACAAGTGCCAATGGTGATTGGGTAGTAAAGACTGTTGAGCATAGTTTAGGCGGTGGGTTTGCTGAAACTAATTTAGAGCTGGTATTGCCAAGGTGATAAAAAACCAAAAATAGACGACAAATTATGTATTAAATATTCAATAACAGCCGTAAATCATAGGATATAAATGACTTAAATTTTTGAAAAAACTAATAAAAACGTTTGACAGTGACCTATATCAGATTAAAATGTGAAGTCGATCTAGTTATGTATAGACAGAGTTTCCGTTGGCTACAGAACTCATCAATAAGCAGATCAAAAATAAATTTATGATAAGTTGGAGTTAAGGAGCGAAATGATTTCGTGGTCTAAACGGATTGGTATAGTTACCGGCAACACGTTTGAATACTATGATATAGCAGTATTTGCAGCCATCTCTACCTATATAGCCGTAAACTTTTTTCCTGGTGATACAAAAAATTCGTTGCTGTTTGTTTGGGGAATATTTGCGTTACGTTTTCTGATGCGCCCAGTAGGCGGCTATATCATGGGATGGTACGCTGATAAATATGGTAGAAAACCCGCCCTTATTTTGACAAGCGGCCTAATAGGTATAGCAACAATAACCCTTGCATTGCTGCCTACCTATAATGAAATAGGGCTATTAGCACCTTGTATTTTGCTCTTGCTACAAATGATTCAATCATTCTGTTTTGGCGGTGAATACCCTGTCATTATTAGCTACTTAGTCGATAACTCGACGGAAAAAGAAAAGTCTAGAGTATCTGCGCTAATTGTCGCTAGTAGTCTAATGGGGGTTGTTTTATCACTAGTAATAACATTTGGTTTGGAATATTCATTAACAAAAGAGCAGATGACCGCTTGGGGTTGGCGTATACCGCTATTTCTAGGCATATTTAATATCATTTTTAGCTTTTACTTTAAGCTTAAATTGACTGATAAGCTTTCGACCATGGCTGATAGCCAAGGGTTTGGATTTGATCTTAATTCTATAATTAAGGTATTTTTGGTTACTATTCCTGCTGGTATAACGTTTTATGTTAATGCCGTTTCTTCAAGTACTGTAATCAATGCATTTACTGATGACAGTGCAACTAAAACACTATTCGCATTACTAAGTAACGCGCTGCTAGTTGTATTGTTTTTAATAGCAGGTTGGTTGATAGATAAATACTCAAATGCTGAAAAAGCAATGACAGCAGGAATCTATAGTCTAATACTGTTTTCAGCCCCGCTGTACATGCTGCTAGATAGCTCTAATATAATTGTATTGGGTATGGCTAAACTCTGTATTTTGGGTATCTCTGCAATCATATTAGCCCCAACATGTGCCGTAATTTTTGAGCAAACAGCGGCTAAAAATAGAACAACATCATTAGCCCTTGGTTATAATTTGGCCTTATCTATTTTTGGTGGATTAACCCCATTAGCTATTGCTGCATTATCCAGCTATGACACTGTTTATACTGGTTTAGTACTAGGTGCTACTGGTTTTACTTATGTATTTGCAATCAAATTGATGAATACTCACTTTGACGGAAGAGTCAAAACTAGCGAGAATGTTGTTCTAAGTTAAACAAATTAAAGGTGTCGGTGGGCTAGAATTTTCTAGTCAATCGGCATTTTTCATTTTATTAGAGCAACTATGAGCGCAACACAAACAGATTGGAATGCTAAGCACTACGCTAAAAACTCACCTGTACAAAAATCAATATCTAGCGTCATGCTAGAAGACGAAGATTTAAATAATCTAAAAGTTTTAGATGTAGGATGCGGTGATGGGGCTATTACTGCACAGATGAAGACTGATACCAATACAGTTGTTGGCCTTGATAGCTCTGGCGATATGATAAAATTTGCACATGAAAACTATCAAGAGTGCACGTTTATTGAACAAGATATCAGAGAGTTTGAAAGTGTAAGTCAGTTTGATCTAGTAACTAGCTTTAACTGTTTACATTGGATTAGTAACGTAGAGCAAGCCCTGGCTAATATTTACCAGGCAACGAACAAAGGGGGCAAATTCATTGGCGTGATATATCCCAGATGTAAAGACCTTTGGCAAGCCTCTGAAAACCTTTTAGCTAAATACCAATCCTATTTTAAAAACTTCTCTAACCCCTACCAATTCCACACTCTTTGTAGTTTTTCTAGTCTATTACGCGATACTGGTTTTAGTAAGCTAAAAATTAGCCATGAGGTGAGAAGCGCCAGCTTTAATAATGAAAAGCAATTCATTGATTATATTGCAGGCTGGATGCCACACGCGAAAGTAACGCCGCCTGAATTTATGACTGATTGGCTAGCTGAATATAAACAACTAACCAATCAAAATGGATCATCTACTATTGAGATGAGCTATGACGTAATCTTATTTAAATGCTTTAAAGTTTGCTAAATGCAACACTTGCAGCGGCTAAGGTTTTCTCAATAACTGCATTGGTATGAGTGATTGAAACAAAACCAGCTTCAAAAGCAGAAGGGGCTAGATAGACACCTTGCTCAAGCATTGCATGGAAAAAGGCTTTGAATTGCTCAAGATTACAGCTAGCCGCCTGCTGATAACTGGTAATTTCTTTATCTGTAGTAAAGAATAAGCCAAACATGCCGCCCACTTGTTGAGTTGTAAAATCAATGCCATGGCTATTAGCCAGCTCAGTTAAGCCTGCTGTTAGCTTGCTAGTAGTGGTAGTTAATTTTTCATAAAAACCAAGTTGTTCAAGCTGTTGTAAAGTGGCTAAACCAGCTGCCATAGCAACGGGATTACCTGACAGTGTACCTGCTTGATAAACTGGGCCTGTCGGGGCCAAATGGTCCATGATGGCCTGTTTCCCACCAAAGGCACCTACAGGCATACCACCGCCAATAATCTTGCCTAAAGCGGTTAAATCTGGAGTTACATTATAAAACGCTTGTGCTCCACCTTTAGCGACCCGAAAGCCAGTCATGACCTCATCAAATATTAGTACGCTACCATGCTGATCACATACACGACGTAAGCCTTCTAAAAAGCCTGGTACGGGAGGAATACAGTTCATATTGCCAGCTACTGGCTCTACGATAATACAGGCGATTTGTTCACCAATTTCTTTAAATACAGTTTCTACTTCATCTAAATCATTAAAAGACAAAGTAATAGTGTGATTAGCCAAGTCTGCTGGTACGCCTGGTGATGTAGGCACACCCAAAGTTAAAGCGCCAGAGCCAGCTTTTACTAGTAATGAATCTGCATGGCCATGATAGCAGCCTTCAAACTTAACAATTTTATCGCGGCCTGTGTAACCTCTGGCTAAGCGAATAGCGCTCATGGTGGCTTCAGTACCAGAGTTAACCATTCTAACCTGGTCCATACTAGGCACCATCTGACAGACCTTATCTGCCATTTGTATCTCTAGTGCAGTCGGCGCGCCAAAGCTTAAGCCATTTTTGAGCTGTTGTTGAACTGCTTCTATAACAGCTTCATGGTTGTGACCTAAGATCATAGGCCCCCAGGAGCCTACATAATCAATATATTGTTTATCGTCCTCGTCATAAAGATAGGGACCATTTGCAGATTTAAAAAAGATTGGCGTACCGCCAACCCCTTTAAATGCACGAACTGGTGAGTTAACCCCACCAGGAATATGTTTTTGTGCTTGTTGGTAAAGGTTTTCTGATTTGTTCATTTTGCACTCGTTCTGAATAAAACACCTAAACGATGAAGTAATTCATAAGCATTTTTTTCTACGGCGAAGTCGGTGAGTTCACCTCTGTTATTTATGCCTATTTTTTGACAAATGGCTGTTATCATTTTGGCAGCCGAGTCTCCTTTAACAGACAATAAATCGCCTACTTGTTTTGATGATAAATTGAGACACGCTAAAGCCAGGAATGCTATTTCTCTATCTGTAATATTCCCCAACTGCTGTCTGACAGTGTCAAACATGGTATCTAAATTTTTATTAGTTACAATCTCAACTGTAGTACTAGCAATTTGAGTAATAATATCCTGAATATTTACTGTTGCATTGTAACTAGACACAACACCATTGTTGAAAGCAAATTGGGTGGTACCATCATAATGAATCTCTTTGCCAGTCGGCGCGATAGAATAAAATTCACCCAAATGTTGACCAGAAACCCGCCACTTTAAAGTAGCTGTATTTCCTAATATGAATAGCTCATCTTCAGTATATCTGAGGGTAGGAAATGCTCTAAACCAAATCTGTAGAATTTTGTTAAATCCTTCTGTACCAGTAGAAATCCTTACTGGGCTTTCAATAATAGTTTGTTCGTTCATATACTCTGAAATGCAATCTACTTCTTTATCATTCCAGATGTATCCCATTAAATCGCGTGCTATTGCACCCTGTTTACAATTCATCCAAAAACGTCCCTTTTTATTATACAGCGAATCACCGCTTAAAATTTGATGAAAATATAAACAAAATTCCGTTGGCTAACATATAAAAAAATTATTTACAATACCGATTTTTGGTAGTGAATAGTAAATTTATTCAAATTATACTACGCGCGTAAGACAAAAGGCTAATTTACTGACAAATTTTTGTATTGTTTTTGTAATAGTCAATAGATAGAAGAACTAGAAAAAAGTGCGTGAGCATTAACACTTTAACTGTATATATAACCAGTGTTTTGTTATAGTACACGACTGTTTTTAGGGCCGCTTAGGCGGATATGAATGATAAAAAATGACTGAAGTTGTAGGCAAAATGAGCCCTAAAGAGGTTCTTTATAAAGCAAACACGATGCTTGCGGAGCTTGCTTGTATTCTTGATGGTGATAATGAAAATGCTGAAAAAGTGTGCAGCATTATTCAGTTAAGGAAAGAAATAAAAGTAATGATCAAAAAAAATACACAAACTGCCGACTGACACATTTGTTTTATATCTGATTGATTTGCTGCTAGTATCAACTGGATAACCCTCATTAGTTGTATGTTTTTATATTTCGATGGGTTATAGTAAGACACTTTTTGTGTATAGATTGAACAAATGTGGCGACAGTTGAAGTCTGGTTGTCACAGAATAGTAAACAATTTAAGGGTTAACTTATAGACGATTGCAAAAGCTAAACCCCTAAAACCAAAAAAACCCAGTGCTGGCACACTAGGTTTTGAGATTTTTGGGTGATCACGAAGAACACAACAAAAGTATTTGCGTGCTTTTAGTGTAATACGTGATCTGGCCTTTAGGCAAGCTTTGCTCGAAAAAAGTGGTCACGTTATGATGAATTTTATATTTCCTACCTGGTTAGATAAGCACACACATACACCATATTTAGCGGCTTGTAGGCGAATTGAGTCTATTAATCTGCGCTCAATCAATTTGTAAGATTTTTTCTTACTCGTTGTCATTATGAGCGTGGCCAACCGCCAGCAACGCCCAAAAACCATTCAAAAGCAGGGCGAGCAGAAGCTAACTAGAGCACAGCTGCATTTAGAAAAGCAGCGCAATGCTTACCGTGTGCTTGAAGCACTTAGAAAGCTGGCAGAGTACAACGCCTTTGCTAAAGCAACCTTTGCAACACTAAAAAGCGAGGGTATGCGCTGGCTGCCGTATTTAGCTAAAACCCTCAAACTGTCAGAGAGTGATATTAAAAAGCTGCTGATGGCTTTGGAACAGTTCGGCTATATACGCTGCCTGGCGGGTTTCGTGGGTAATATCAAGCTGCTTGAAAAATCCGAGAAAGCTAAGGGGCGGGTAAACTTAGGCGGGGGCTATTGTGGTCATGAGAATGACAGCCCCATATTTGAAATGGCCAGACCGATTAACTTAGGCAAACGCTCGCCCAGTTTAATTATCAATGCAGTTAAGCGCTCTACGGCATACTACAGCCGTCCTGATTTATTCCCCAGCTTAAAGTACTGCAAGCCCCATAAGAAGAAAAAGACCAAAAAGGGTGTTTCTCGTCGTCAGTATTCACAACGCCGCTTTGCTTGTGTGGTAGTCATGGCAGCACTACTTAAGCGAATGGACATTAAAACGCTGCAAATAGTGGTCAGTGATAAAGACGGCACATTCTACCATTGTAAAATTGCGGTACTGGTCAATGATACGGGCTTACATCCACGTCGTGTCGAGCGAGCAATGGGAGATTTAAGGGATGCGGGTTTGATTGATGTGCTAGGCCGTCCAACAGAAAAGGATGAAAAAGGCCAGTTTAAAGCCATGCCTGCTATCCGGGCTTTCAATGAATCATTTTTTGGTGTGTTGGGACTGGCTGTAGCTTTGAGAGAAGAGCGCAAGAAGCGTCAAAAGAAAGAGATTAAGCAAAATAAAAAGCAGCTGAAAAAGGCTGCTGAAGCTGAAGAGAAGCCCAATGTATCCGCTAAGCATCGTATGAAGTTGATATTTGATGCTAATCAGAAGCGCCAGGCCAATACACAACAGCAGCTGTTTGATAATAGTCAACGGCAGCAGCAAAAGCAGAATGAGCATGAGCAACTAGCCCATAAGAAGCAGTATTTATCTAAGCTTAGTGAGCTGTACGAGGCGTATAAGGGCGAAAAGGACTACCAAGAGCTTAAGCGACTAGCTAAGAAGTTAACAGGCTATACCGGCGATTAGAGGCGCTGACAGCTTCCTATTGTCTAAAGGCACCTACTTGATCAAATCTACACCACTGATTCAGTCCATTATTCATCTCATCCATAATTTGCACAATTAATAACCATAAATACACTTCACTAATGCACTAATCAACTCAATTTGTTGTTTATAAAAACCACAATTATTAATAAGTGTCGGTATGGTTTTTTAAATAGGTGTCGGGAATTAATCAGTCAGTTTCTATTAAACAATCTTTATAAGGCTGCGATAAATCGCACCTCTGCACGGCAGCCAAACTGCCTATATAAAAAAGCCTCGACAAGTCGAGAAAACTCTTTTCCGCTGCGCTCAGCTTATGCCGTTGGCAAGCGTCCACCAAAAGGCAATGAATTTTTTTGCTTACCGGCCCCACTGCCCGCTCAGACTCGTTCAGAGAGAACCTAAGCGCAACCCGCAAGGGGTCGCTACGCTTGCGCTTAGAACCATCTCTGCCCGTTTCAGGGCGTGCGTGGCTCCGGAAGGCAAAAAAATCAACTGGCCCTTACATCAAAAAAGCAATTTACGTGACTCCGTCACGTATTAAGAGCAGGAATTACTGATATGAACCAATTGACTAGTATTTATCCACAAAATCTGTGGGTAAGGCTGTTGATTAGTTTTAGGTGAATCATTCTGATTGCTTGGCTGCCATGTGGCTAAGAGTCAAGTAAAAATAATTTTACACTAATAGCTGCTTAGTCAAAGAATATCCTTAATTTTCATTTGGTTGTCTTATATGGAACAAGTGTTGCCTTATCACTTAGGTTGTAACTTAAGGAGTATAAGGTAATGAAAAAACTTGTAATATTTGCACTGTCTGTATTTTTATCTCAGCAAGCCTTGGCTGCAAAGGCTATTTATGAGCAGAAGATAAAGTTTGCAGGTGGCCTCCCTTTTTGCTTTACATCTCCAGCAAATACGGTTGTTGTTCAAAATATCAATGTCTGGCTTAGGAACTCTAGTTCAACAGCAACTAGTGTAATAATGTACCTTTGGGAGGAGGTCACTGGTAATGACTTCTATACTTCTGAAAGTGAATTTTCCAATGGGTTTATTATTCCACGATTAGAAGGCTCGTCATTTTTTGCGGATAATGTCCGTACTAGAATTTATCTTAGGCCAAATACTAGGCAGTGTATTGTAATTAGTGGAGCAAGTGGTGATGTATTAATCTCTGGCACTGAAAACTCTAAACTCAACCCTTGATTTACTATTGTACTCATGATGTTAGTTGGCTCATATCACAAAACAACGATCAAAAACTATACAATTCATTTTTGAGCAATTACTATAGAATCTTATTTACTCATATCTTCATGGATGAAGAAATATTCATGTATAAAAGAAATTTGGCCCCGCCCGTGGGGTTTATTTTTTCCTGCTACTTGCCATATCACCCAGCCCTATATATAGTAAACGTGATCAAGTCACGTAAACGGATATAACAACATGGGCCGCCCTCGCTTAACAGTCAATAGAGATAACTTTGGTAAAATCTACACCTATATTCGAGAGAATATCTACAACAATGATATGACCATCAAGTTTGACTGGCCGGAGACTATTAGCATCTGTAATAAGCTGCCGTATGCAGTACCTGACTTCTTATCTATTCAGTTCATGCCCAGTGATCCCAAGCAATGCGAAGCCCTACAAGCCTGGTGTGACAAGTGGTTGAATGCTAAGAGCAACAGCCGCGAGTGGAACAAGATCAAAGACGCTATCCGGGCTAAGCGGAAGCGTAAGGCTGACAAGGAAGCCGGTATAAGTAAACAACCATTGTCTGTTGAACCCTATGCTCATACGCTTGCTACCTATATTGCAGAATATGAGAAAATAACCGTTTCTGAAGTGCTAGAGAAGTATCTGGAGCCGATCTATAGGAAGCACGAGGAAAAGAGCCGGCGGAAAAGTAAATAAGCGTGACTTGGTCACGCTTAATGATATTTACAAAGGTTTTTGACTACTACTTAAGCCTGGACACATCAAAGCGCCTTGGGATGAGTAGAGGTGTTACACGGTAACAAGGTTAGAAAGTGACATGCCAGAAACATATTATGTTGGATTAGAAAGTTTTTCAGAAGAAGACGCCCTTTACTTAAGTAGTGAAAACATTTTTATACATTATAAAGATATTCTTGAAGGGCTATTAAAGCCGCATGAAGTAGAGTTTTTATATTGGCCTTTAGAGCCTGCTTATTCGTTGATAGATGGAGAGAAAGCTGATGATTATAAGCCCATATTTAAAGACCCTCACAAGCTACTGATAATTACACACAAGATTAAAGACTGTTTGAAAAAGAAAGAAGGAGAGTTTATTAATAGCAAAACAGGTAACTATTATCACGAAGATTTGCAAGAGCATCTAGATAACATTATTAAACTTTGCAAAAAGGCAAAGAAGCATGGCGTAAGGCTAAAGCTTTATGCTTACTACTAAGCTATAGCCTGGGCTACATCCCCTTAAAATCAATAGATTTGAGACTGTTACACAATTTAAATTACAGACTCATGATTTTTAATTGTGGTCAACTATCTGGCTTAATACTTTGAGTCCTTGTTTTCTTATAGAGTAAGCCATATATATTCCTACCCCATAAATAATTACGACTAAGGGGTATATTATAGTAGAATTTTTTTCTATTACTGCCCACAATTCACTAAAATTCCAACTAGGATCAATTAGGGATTTTAATAAATAGGCAAATGGGGCTACAATAATCGTTAAGAAAATACCATTTATCAAACTTTCAGAATTTTTTATTAAACTATTTGCATAAGCTTCTTTAGCTTTATTATTCATTTTTTCTAGTTTCATACTTTTTCCATTATCTAGTTCTATATTTTTCCTTGCTTTCAGATGTTAACATATAAAAATTACATGTAATATCAATGTTTAGTGATTGAATTTTAGTCACTTCAAAACTCACTAACTTTTACCTTAAAGTTAGTGAGTTACTCAATCGCTACAAGCCAGTTACAGCAAAGCCTACAGCTAAATTGCACAACACTTGTCCTTGCACTCCAGTGAAAAACTCGCTAACTTATCACCATATTTGGCAGAAACCCAACAAGTGACGTAATGTTTAAAACTGGTCAAAATCCGAACTATCCGCGCAAAGGGTCACAAATCAAAGTCGAACCCATCCGCGACAAACGCGCCATTACTCGCATTAAAAAATTATTAGAAGATATACCACGAGAGAATTGTATTTTTATTCTTGGAATTAATACGGCATTTCGTGCTAACGAATTATTATCAATTCGTGCCGAGCAAGTACATATGATTGAGCACGGTTCCTATTTAGATGTAAAACAGAAAAAAAATAATAAATATCGAAAGGTTTTACTTAACCAAGCAGCCACCAACGCAATACAACAACTGCTAGCCAGCCGCCACTACAAGCCAGAAGAGCTACTATTCCAAGGTCAGCGGGGGCCTATCACCGTACCCACCATCAACCGCATGGTAAAGCAATGGTGCAAAAATGTAGGCTTGAAGGGTAACTACGGCAGCCACAGCCTACGCAAGACGTGGGGTTACTGGCAGCGCAAGGGCAACAACGCCCCGGTGCCAGTGTTAATGGAAGCCTTCGGACATGCGACCCAAAAGCAAACTCTGGACTACCTGGGCATTGAAGAGAAAGAGATACACGAGCTGTATTTGTATGAGATTTAGTTATATTTAAAATTACCAGCAAAACACATTACCTACTTTCAGTATTTCTTCATATGCGACAACCCTGCTGATTTTTAGAATCCCTATCTTCTTTAGACATCTAGTTGCTATGTCTTAATCAACCCTATTAACAAAGCTATAAAGAATTAGTTTTAAACTGAACAAAAATCAATCACAAAAACTACCAGGACTGTACTTATTTTAACCATAATTATTGCTAATTTTTTCTTGCAAAGCAGCTAACTAACTGAGTAAAAACGACTTATCGTTAGTGTCTGCTAACCAATTGTTTTGTCAAATTTTTTCAACGTTTTTCATAGAGAATTACTACTTGCAATAAAATGGAAACCGCATTATCTTGTACCGCCCAAAACGTTCTATACTACATATAGTACTGCTTATTTAGGCAAGCCCCAGCATCATGAATGACGAATTTCAAGTGCATAGAGGATTTTTTTCCAAGGGCTGGTATCTGCAGTTATCCAACGAGGCAGTTAACATCTTCTTAAGATGTCTCGCTGTAAGCTCAAGTAGTTCTTGTGCAAAAAAACGATCCTGATTTATATCAGTTGGCACACTTTCGCCTAACGATTTAGCAGGCATCAACTATATGTGGTAAACATTATGAGCAACTCACGCAGAAAAAATAGATATTGTTTAAACAAAACGGACTTGTTTAACTGGAAATTAATAAGGACTTTATTACTTATAGATATAAAGGTAAGCGAATGAAAGTAGATTTTAAAGCAGAACTATCAAATAACGGTAAATATATATATTTAGCAATTATCCTGGCGTTTATACCGCCAGAACAAATTGCTAATGCTATAGAGTTAATAAAAGTATTTGTTAATTAGAGCTGCCACTCTTACTTATAAATACTTTTAAGGTAGGATATTATATACAATATCCTACCAATAATATAGCTTAATTAAGCCACTCTAGCTATTTTACTTACACCACCTCTGACGTTTACTGCCATCATATGGTCTTGCAAGTTAGCTGGGTTCGCAGTATTGGCAAGTGTATGAAGAAAAAAGTCAGCGCGGGGTTGGCCTTACTCAAAGCTGTTATGTAGTTTTCTAGCGGTGTTTAGTCGCTCAGTTAACCGCCTATCTAGACTACTATTTAACCAATTGCTATTTGCTAGCTCTTCCAGCCATAACCAAAGCTGCTCGTAGTTTTGCTTGTTTTTCTTGCCGCCAGGGTTAGTGTGGTTTTTTTGATATTTGATAATATGGCTTGCCCAGTCAAATAACTGCTCTCTTGTAATTTTACTTTTTTGGTATCTTTCAAGAGATATTATATAGGTTTTATAGGTAATAAAGTTTTTAACCCTAAATAAGCAAATAGGACAATACACGAGCATTGCTAATAATGAGACAGCACCAATGATTGACCTAGTTTCACTATTTTCTATTGGGTAAACATTAGTTGGAAGATAGTAAATTGGTAATATTGCGCAAAGAGCAAATAGTGTATATGTCCATCTGATAATAGTTGCGTATAAAGACTTGCTAGCATTATTTTGTGCATGGAGAAAAAGCTCCATACACAAGATAAATATAGCAACAACAAGTATTTGAAGAGCTATATACATTAATTAATTACTCTTTTGCTTTTTCTGTTGGAACACATAAACAAGATTGCTCGTCTATTCCATTTGCAGGTCCTTCAGCCACTAACTCAGTAAGTAACTGGGTACTATTTCTTAATCCACCTAGAATTCCCAGTTGTGTGCCTGTAGCTGCAATACTCGCAGCATTTGACCTAACAATGCCACCAGTTTGGTATCTTGAGGCAATTCCCAAGGGGTTCATAGCTGCAAATGGGCCAGGTATACCGCTCAGTAAAACCTGAGCGCCTGAAAACTCTTTGCAGCGAAAAGCGGCTTGTGGAGTTAATAATGACATTCCTTTTCCTACACGAGAAATGTTTATTCCCGCATATTGACCTAAAACGTTAGATGCCATTCCTGAAACAGAAGTTGTTATAGCTGTTCTTGCTATGCTACCAGAAACTAGTGCTCCACCAGCAGATCCAGCCGCCGCAGCATTTAAAGTAACTGCACCTACGAAGCCACCAGCTACTGCTCCCCCTGCTACAGATCCTACTAAATCCCAGCCTGACTGGCCACTAGCCATTCCTGCCATAAAACCACCAACTCCCCCAGAAATACTGCCAATAATGAATCCAGCTGCCTGAGGTGCTAATAGGCCTTCTGGGTCAGTGTACCGATTGGGATTTTGAAGAGCGTAAGCATAAGTGTTCATTCCCCCGTTTAACCCAATAGGATCAGTCTGCACATAACGCCCAAGTCTTGGGTTATAATCCCGGTTTACGTTGTAATAAGTACCTGTTTCCTTGTCGTATACCTGACCAGGGAAGCGCAGCGAAATAGCAGTTTTAATACCGTCGCCGTCGACATCTTCTTCAGCGTCACCAACTCCAAAAGCATCAGATTCCCATTGCCAAACGACTTTCTTTTGGTCGTTAGTCGCATATCGTGGGGTATTGAGGTGGTCGGTGTGAATAAAGCTAATGGTGTATTTGCCATCTTTCCCAGCAATATGGGCAATTGGCATACTCCCCAACCAAATATATTCACTGGTTTGTTTTAAGTCCCTTTCAAAGTAACTCAGCTCACTTAATAAATTGCCGCCATTGCTGTAAGTATAAAAATCCTGGTAAAGAGAGCCGTCTACCCGCCTTATACGTCTACCAAATGAATCATAGTAGTTGTATACCTTCAGCCTTCCGCCATTAACAACGCGTTCTAAGCGGCCAGTTGGGTCATACTGGTAGACATCACCGTCATACTTTTTAAAATGCCCGCTCTCGGTATGAACAACAGCCTTATTCTCGATCTTATCAAGCTGGTTGCTGTTGTTTTTATACGTCAGGGTTTGGGTTTCGGTTTTATCACCAAGTTTCCAGGAACGGCTTAAGCGGTTGCCTAACTCATCATAAACATAAGTTTTGCTGCCATAGCTGCCTGTTTCTCCTTCTAGTCGGTCCAGTGCATCATAAGCAAATGTTTGACTATTAACGCCTCGATCAATGCCTGTGATATTGCTATTGTCATCATAGGAAAAATGGCGTCTATCGATACCTGTAGCGAGATGGCCTGTAATGCGGTAGTCCTGGTCGTACGATCTTGATAGTAGTATTCCATTACCCCATTTGAA
>NZ_JAPMOU010000067.1 GCF_028858535.1 Spartinivicinus poritis | reverse complement strand
AAGCCGAATTGAACAACGTTATCGCCGGTGTTAACACTGGATACAAACTGCTGGTCTGTAAAGCCTGACTCAAAAGTAATTACACCCGAAAAAGCGCTTGAAGTAGCAGCTAAACTTGCAGCAATGGTTATTCCTTTTAAAAATCTTTGCATTTGCAACACTCCTTTCATTTAAAGTAAACATAAATGACATTTTTAAAGGACAGGAGCATGTGCAACTAGTGTACCAACCTTATAAGAGGTAGATATAACGTTATTCTATTAGATAATATTAATTAATTTTTGAATGATTTGTAAAAAAAACAGACAGGCTTGAGCGCTACTTTCTTTTGCCTGCTTAACTATCAGCTAATTCATAGCCGGGTAATCAGGATGATTCACCTAAAACTAAGCGATGAAAAATCACACAAGTTTTATACGCTACTGATACAACAAGACTTGTTCGGAAAGTGGTCGCTACTCAGGCAATGGGACAAGATTGGCACAAAGGGACAAGTGCAAATTGATACATTTGATAGTTATGAAGAGGCCCGCGTCGTTCAGGCAAAACTAGTCAAGGAGAAGCGGCGCAAGGGGTATAGTGGGGTGTAACAGCTAAATCAAACCAAGTTTTCAACACTTTTAATCAAGTCATGCTTGCCAGCTTTGATCAACGTTCAAACTTTAAAATATGGCCTTTAAATTCCTCATCTAGATAGCTTGTATGCCTTGGCTTGAAGTGCGTAGAAATAAATCCAAATTCAATCATTCTTGAGCTCAGTTTGTTTTTGCGACCACGCCCTGGATCAACAAGAATAACATTGCAAGTCGGTTTAGAGTGCCTTTCAAGAAAACTAGCTAGTAATTCAATATGCTGATCTTCATATAAAAGATCACTACCAATTATCAGATCAAAAAGGCCTAAATTGTCATTTTTGTCGGCCCAGTCTATTCGCTCAAAAGCAATCGCGCGATCTTCATTAATCTGTATATTTCTTTGTAAAAACCTTTCTGTCTCTGGATGATAATCAGTTGCGGTAATATCAGCACCTTGTTTATTCAGTAGTAAACTGGTTAACGCCATACCGCAGCCTACTTCCAGTATTCGTTTTGAACCTACCTCATAATCAAAGATAAAGTGAGCAAGAACTAAACTAGATGGCCAAATCACTCCAAAAATAGGCCAAGAAGCAGAGCATATGCCGAGTTTTTCTGCTGTGCCATTCGGGTCATAAAACTGTTGCTTGTCACGTAAAGTGCAAATATGGATGTCTGTTTTTCCAAACTCAATGGTTTGGTAGCATAAACGTAGATTTGTCATTCATCTGCCTATACATTTTAGCGCTAAGCCAACTATCGAAGATAAATGACAAAACGGGAGTGGTATTTTGTGTCCACCTGTAGGTAAGTGTGAAAGAAGCTTTCTTCTGGTATGAGTTTAATATTTTGCAAATAAAGGTTTAAGTTTCTCTATGCCATAATTTTCTTTTAAATTCGCTGGTGGCCAGTTATCCAAACGCATACCTAGTGATAGCCCTCTAGAAGCAAGTGCATCCTTGATTTCAATACAAGATTTCTTACCTAAGTTTGGTGTTTTTAATAACTCAACTTCCGTACGCTGGATCAGGTCACCAATATAATAAACATGTTCTGCTTTCAAGCAGTTATTACTACGCACAGTGAGTTCTAACTGATCAATAGGACATAATAGAATTGGATCAAACTCATCTTCTTTTTCTGGTTCAGGTTCCTTAACCTTTTCGAAGTCAACAAAAGCTGCCAGCTGTTGCTGAAGAATAGTCGCAGCTCGACGAATAGCTTCTTCTGGATCTAATGTTCCATTAGTTTCTAAATAAATCACAAGTTTATCAAGGTCTATACGCTGTTCAACACGAGCATTTTCCACGGTAAATGATATCCGATTCACTGGACTATATGCAGCATCTAGTTGTAAACGACCAACATAGCAACTTTCATCTTCACTGGCCTTAGATGTATCTACAGGAACATAACCACGGCCACGAGTTATTTTGAGCTTCATTTTAAGCTCTCCAGTATTACTTAGGTGGGCAATGATATGTTCTGGATTAACTATTTCTACACTATGATCAAGCTGAATATCACCAGCCGTGACAATCCCAGCCCCTTTTTTTGATAACGAAAGAATTATTTCATCGCGACCATGCATTTTTACCGCTAGACCTTTTAAGTTCAGCAGTATGGCAATCACATCCTCTTGAACACCCTCTATTGTACTGTATTCGTGTAATGCTCCTTCAATTTCTGCTTCAACAACTGCACAACCGGGCATTGAGGAAAGCAAGATTCGACGAAGGGCATTACCTAAAGTGTGTCCAAAGCCGCGCTCTAATGGCTCTAGAGTAATTTTTGCTTGTGTGGCACTGATTGGTTGTACATGAATATGATTTGGAGTGAGGAGTTCAGATATAAAGCTTTGCATAAATATAGTTACCTGTTTAACCCTGATATTTATACAAAATAAGCAGTCAACTGCGTTCAGGGTACGCGGCCATTAAACAGTATAAACTGTTTTAAAAAATATAGGTTTTAATTTTGACTAACGGGATATCAACAGCCTTATCCACCATTTCTGTGGATAAAAACTAGTCAGCTATCAATATATGATACTTCGTCACATTAGAATTAAAGAACCCCATAGATAAAGGGCTGTAGCGTTGGTTTGTTATGTATTCTACTTACTAAGACAGCCTTCCCATGAGAAAAGCTAATACTAAGGAGGAGATTATTATAAATAATATTGCTCTATCTCCCCTCTTTTCCTCTGTTGAAGAGAGATGAACTCCATCTCGAAAAATTCCCAAAGCATAAAAAAGAATGATTAATGAACACATTATTGGCAACATAGCCAACATCATAGGCGCTACATCACATTGGAAAAAAGGGTGTAAATAGGGATTCAACCAATTACAAAACAAGGTAAAACCAGTTAGTCCCGCACAAACCTTCAAGCTATCCTTAAGCCGGCTTAACACAGTTGATTTACTTACAACCTCTCTTCTCATACTCAAAGCCTCCTTTACAGCACAGGCTTGGCCTACAAAAGCCAGGAAGATAAACTAGGTTTTATATTAACCGCTCAATATTATTTGTATACTATTTCAACAAATACTTGTGATGTAATCGTTGTATTGATATCAGCCCTCTACCCTGCTTTACTTTCAGCCACATGACGGCCAGGTAATCAGGATGATTCACCTAAAACTAAGCGATGAAAAATCACACAAATTCTATACATTGCTGATTCAGAAAGACTTGTTCGGGAAGTGGTCGCTACTCAGGCAATGGGGCAAGATTGGTACAAATGGACAAGTGCAAA
Source organism: Spartinivicinus poritis (assembly GCF_028858535.1). Taxonomy (NCBI): domain Bacteria; kingdom Pseudomonadati; phylum Pseudomonadota; class Gammaproteobacteria; order Oceanospirillales; family Zooshikellaceae; genus Spartinivicinus; species Spartinivicinus poritis. The sequence continues at coordinate 18,635 of NZ_JAPMOU010000067.1, read as the reverse complement.
TTGATACATTTGATAGTTATGAAGAAGCCCGCGCCGTTCAAGAAAAACTAGTTAAGGAGAAGCGGCGCAAGGGGTACAGGGGTGTTACGGGGTAACAGAAATTCAACTTAGCATGAAAGGCTTACATAGGAATGTACAACTCTTGTCCAGTACGAATGTCTATAGCAGGCCAATCCCAAACATGATGAAAAATGAATATTGTATCATTGGATAAATACTTAGCATTCTTCCCAAGTAGCTTAATCACTTTGTTATCACCTTGCTTTACTTGTTCTGGCCAATTTGGGTAGAACTCGGTCAGTGAAATGTTGAAAGAGTTACTGCCTACCTGATCAGTAATATCCTCCAAAAAACCCCAGTCATCATGTTCTGACACCTCTTTCATGGCATCAAAAAAGCTTTCTCCTTCAAAGATATTACACGCCCAGAGATTTAGGTAAGGAGTTATATTCATCCCTCCTCTCTCAAGGCTTATATTTTCTTTTCCAGCGCCAGTGTCAATCATGACTTCAAGCAAATCGACTTCACTATATTTAAATAGAAATTTTCTTAGCGCATTCTCTATATTGTTAATCATCAAACGAACTGCCAATATTCCAGCTATCAACACGCTTAAACATAACCCCTGTCATACAAGCCTCTCTAGCAATGTAGTATTCGCTATCATACTTCATCATTAATTACTCTAAATCATATGGTCTTCTATGAGTAATCTTCAGGCTTATAAAAAACAAAACCTGTAAAACCTTCTGCCTCAAATGCTTGCTTAATACGATCATTTACAACAATAAGCGGCAAGAATTCTCCTAACCGGAAGATTTCAGGGAGCTTATCTTCATCTAGATTAATAAAAGCCAGTTTTTCAATAAAGAGAATAGAGCCCGTACTCGACAACTCTAAATCACAATTATCGTAATCTAAACAATTAACAGTCCCTATAACGTTGGCTATTTTATAGTCTATATTCTCTTTTTGGGTGTCTTTGTCTATTAATTTAAGGTCAAAATACTGTACATTTTTTATATTTAGTTCTTTTATTTTCTGCCTAATTTTCTCGTTAATAACTAATCCATTACACCCTATAGCAGCAAGGTTGTCAGTAAATACTTCGCCTGGATCTTTAGTATAAGTCAACTCGATTTCAGGATATATTTTAGGATCATAAACACCACGAGAGAAATTCAACCCATTATTTTTAATATAGGGAGGTGTACTATAAATAATAATCTCATCATCATCTTGAAGTTCTGTTGCCATTATCCAATACACGATTACTATTCCTCACTTTTTTTCTTTATGGCTTTTTCATACCGATCATTACTTTCTGTACGGCGCTTAAGAGCCTTGCTTGATAGCAAATATTGCCAGTTAACAACCTTAGCTCTTACCTTCCCTGCTAGTGCATCCAAATCACTTATTAGGTCTTTCTGCTTCCGCTTATCTCCCTTAATATCTTTTTGGCAGTAACTCAAACAGTCATCCCTAATATTCATAAGGTAAGGAAGTACTTTTAAATCATATAGTTTTTTATTATGTCTACCTCGATGGAGCTGTAAGTCGTGCTGTACAATATCGGCCATGAAGGAGGGAAGACAAATACCGTTCTTAGGGTGATTTACATCATAGCCAATTAACTTTGCATTACTACTGAGTTCGTCTACAGATTCAAATAATTTAACAGATATTAAATGGTGTTTTTGAGTATGGTATTCAGGGTATATCATAGCTGCTGCTGTAGCAGTATAGTTGGCATTAGGGGCTTCATCCTTATAGTCAGCCAGAGTAGCATAACTGTTTCGGCCTGGACCATACAACACCCATGGCTCTAAGCCTGCACGTATCCAGTCAGAGTCATAAGTGTTATTTCTTTGAACACTGCCATTGCTTGGATATCTGATTTTTTTCTCATGATTGCCTTTACACTTATTCCATTCACATTTGTATTTTTTATTCTCTTTCTCAGCTTCATCAGCCTTTTGTTTATTCTCTCCTTTATTAAAGGATTTATTTTCTTCAATATGCTTAATTTGGTTTTTCTGCTGATATTTTCTAGTGCCGCCCCATTGATAAGCAGATAGTTTTTTTATTTTTTCAGCTATCGCCATTAATATATTGATTATGGCTTCAATTAATTTCCCCCCTTTTCGACCTGCAGCCGCTGTAAGTAATGTAGCAGCTGCAATGGGAGCGCCTACACCACCGGCAAGGGCACCTGCAGCAGTTCCGCCAGCAACAATCGTAGCATCAATACCTGTTTGAGTTGCCTGAGAACTCAGTATTTCAGTCACTTCGTCAGGTGGGAGTACTTGCAATATTCTAAATGGAATGCTGGCAATTAACTCTCTGCTCTTCTCATCTGATAGCAGCAGTATCAGCATTTCCATTGCTTCGCTGGCTTTTGCAAATCCTTTATTATCACGCTGCCAGGCTTGGAACTTCGTTTCTAACTCATCTACATTACCTGTCGCAATTGCATCAACTAGATCAGTTACATCAAGATCAACTGCATCCATTAAATCACCAAATTCGCCTAAATCTGGCACGTACTCAGTAAAGCCTTTTTTAACCCCGGTAGTTACTGATTTGGCTTGCTCCCAAGTCTTCTGTAAAAAAGTTTTTTGATCATACTCTTCTGCTTTGGCCTTATATTTTGCTAACTCCTTTTCGACAGCTTGTTTAAAAGCCTCTTTGATATCAGCTGGCGGTTCCTCTGCTTTTGGTTGGCTACGCGCCACCGCTAACATATGTTTGCCAATCTGTCTGGCTGCATCATCCAATACAAAAGCAAGTTGTTGGTAAGCACCGATGATTGAGTTTGCAGCTTCATTAAAAGCCGCCTCATCACCAAATGTAACCTGAGCCGGTAAATCTGGTGCATTTGGAATGGTTGCACAGCCTTTTTCATCCAAAACACCAGCAATACATTCATTGTTACTGAAAGTGATCTTGAAAGGAGTCTTGCCTGCAGGCGTTTTTTCTAAATCGTCGTAAAACAGCTCAAGTTCAAGAGTTTTTTGCTTATTTTCAGATTCATTGGCTATGTCACCAATAGCTTTATAAGCCAAGCTATCCAGGCTGACCTGCTTTGCTTTTTTAACCATTGGGAGGAGTGGAGGTTCTTGGTTGCCGTAAATGAAAATCTGGTTCCATTCGACGGCTTCTACAAAACGGTCTTCAAGCTCTTTTTCCGACAGACTCAGACCAAGTAAAAACTCCATGATCGTGCGCCCATCTGTGTAGCCATCAGTTGATTTACTAGAATGGCTGATACAGCGCCGGAAAAACTGACGTATTTCATGTTCCCCTAGGAGTCCTTTAGGGTAATAGCCCTCACTAGGCTCATCAAAGCTTCTATGAAACTCGTAAATAGCGCCGTTTAAAAACTTAATACGGTAACGCATGTGATTTGGCGCTCCTTAACTACTGTCTGAAAATACTGCTGTACAACGAGTCTATATTTAAACAAGACTAGTCAATATGCATGATAAGTAACACTCAACTTAGAAAAAGCGCGTAAACCCTCGCCCAATGCGGCTAGAGGTAAACCTGCTATTACTCCTACTTCCATGACTGCATCTTCAATGGCTTACTTAGAAACAAAAGCAGTACATTAAAAGGGGAGGGTTAAAAGCGCAAGGGCAGAAATAGTAAACCTTTAGCAGAATGGCTTTAAGGTAACTGATTGATTAATGTCTAGTGCTATGATTTGCTTTAATAGTGAGGCTAGTCATATTAATTAAGTGATCAATATTTGTTATTAGTTGAGGATGTTTGCTTAGCTTTATATTGCTTGACCATTTCATTTGAGACATCTGAAGGGTAACAGTAGGGGGAATAACCTCCCGCTCTACTCCATGCACTACGTTTTCCACAGCGACTTCCATTACTGGCTCGATTATAAGGACAAGGGCAATTCCCAGGGTATGATTGAATAGATTGTTGAATTATTTGTGATTTAATTTGTTGATCACTTAGCGTATCAGCAGCAGTATAGTTGCTCATTGAAACTAAGAGCAAATAAAAGAGTGTCCTTTTCATTAGCGTCCCTAACTAAATAACTTAATTGTTTTGATAAATCGATTTAAATGTATTTTTAGCATTTATTTTGTGGTTAACACACTCAACCATATGACTGTCAGACTTCCAGTTGTCACAGCCATCTGGTTCAGTATACCACGCATAAAAGGCCTCATTAAAAGCATGCTCTTCCTGAGCTTTCTTATAGTCATGTTCTGCTTGTCGTTGTTTTGCCTGTAGGTTTGATCTTTGTTGTTCAAGTACTTGTTTTGAATATTCTTGACTTTTGGTTATAAAGTGTTCTGCTGATTTCTCGATCATTTTCAAACGTATATAGTAACTAAGACTACCAATCAAAACCGTAGCTAGAATACCTAGAAAAAAATTCCTTAATACTTTAGTAATCATTGCTTCCGTGTGCCTACTCAGTAACTAATAAAACGAACAACTTTTTCTATTATAATAGAATGCACTTAAATTTCTATTTATTTTGTGCGTATTGAGGTCAACAGTAGCTGTTTTTTCGCAAGAAAACAGGTTGATCCTTAATCAAAAATTAACCTGTTTTTATAGAATCTATCATGAATATGTTGTGGTGAAACTAGAGTGATATAAGAACTAACGATTACCTTGGCTCGACTGAATAATTGCATCGATAATAGGTTCCAATTGTTGTTCTGTAAACTTCATTTGCTCGGTAACAAGATCATAGTATTTGGAACCAAAACCACTATAATGCTCTCGCATTTTTTTAGTATCGATTGCTTTTGCATCTTCTAAGGCACTTAATGCTCGATTAAAACTTTGTTGCATAGCCATATTTACTACGCTTAAAATTTGTTGCTTTAGCTCAATATTATTCATAGGTTTGTTAGTACTTAATCTTTGTATAGTCGATCGATTTTTGATCATTGAAGTTTTATTTAGAGGACTGTATCAATTCAGGTAACCCATTTTTAAACCAGTCTTCATCAGCGCTCAGCACTATTTCTAAATCAGGTATATCACTCATAAACTTGTCAATTACTGCGGAAAATAGCTCCATTTTTGCTTTTTTCTCAAGATGGGGTTTGTCTTTTTGTAGGAAACTAGGATGAACCTGTATTTTAGGTTCCTTTTTAATAAAAATATTCACTACCTTTGATTTGAGCTTTTCAATGAAATTTTCTTCATCATGAACATGCTTTACTATTGTTTGCAATACTTCTTCAGGATCAAAGCTTGAATCTTGGAGCAATAGGTGGCGGATCTCCTTTATATATTCTTCTCTGGTACGACTATGCTCAAAATAGGGGATGCCAGCCACCTGACAAAACTCATAGAAACCACCAGGATGTGAGTGAACCTGCCAGCCTGTCCATAGTTTACTTAGTAAGTCTGTTCTATCAGGCAGTTCTTCATATTCTTCCCAAATATGAATTGTCTTGCAGGTTGTGTCTATAAATAACTGTGAGACAGGAAAATCATCGTCCCCCTCTCGAATGATACTTCTAGGAAGTATCTCTGATAGCTGATCCAACAAGCCTGGCCCTATTGATAAAACACGTTGAGCAGAGTCTTTTGAGGTTGTGATCAAGTCTTTCTCTGAGCGAATTAAAACTAAACACTCATGCCACTCACCATCAAAAGTATCAGCTTCAGGTTGTGTCAGGTCATCACTGTCTTCATCTGTATTACTATTTGAGGTGACGCTTTCTGGAGACATTGAGGATAGCTGAATAACATCTATAATTCCTTTTTTTGCCCATTTAATACGCCACTCAGCCCAGGAGATAGACATCATTGATAAAAAGACATTGCGCAATGATTTATCATAATAAAGATCCTCACCACCAAATAGTATCAGCTCTCGGCTTTCAGGCTTAATGCAAATTGCTCCTTCACACCATACATCATCAAGCAACTTTTCTTCCCCTGACTCTAACGTTGCTAAATAGCTAAGACTGGGATCAAAGCCCCAGAAGAAGTCCTCTGGCAACGATTTTGCTCCCCAATGATGATAAAATATGGATGTTTTATTTTCTTCAACAAGAAAATAGTTAGCTCTATGGCCCATGCAGATTACTCAAAGCATTAATAAGTTGAGGGTTCTTTTATCGAGTTGTGGTAAGGGAAATTTTTCAAACCTTACCTACACCATAGGCTCATTAAATCAATTATTCGTCTACCCGTCAGCTTTAATACTAAACTGGTCACCATTAGGTGTGGGATGACCAGGCCTTTCTATTGGCTGGGCCTGTAATGACTCATGCAACCTTGGCTGTAGAAGTGATTCAAAATACTGTGGGTCTTGTATTGTTGGGTTTAACCAATCATGTGCTATTTCAGGCTGGTCGAGAGGTAACATTAACGGCAGTGAGTTTTTATGAATACTCTTAAGTTTTGGGTGTCCTGGCAAAGTGATGATTGAAGCTGAATAGCAGTGTTCACCTGTCTTAGAGTGTGTCCATTCACGGTATAGCCCCCCGAACGCAATCATACCGCTAGCAGATTTGAGTAAATGATAATAGCGTTTGCCCTGTGGTCCATCACCTTCAACAAAGTGAGTAGCTGGGATTATACAGCGACTTTGCTTAAATGCTTTTTTAGTGACAGGGCTTGTAATTAGCCTGCTAGATTTTGAGTTGAATGTTGCATATTTTGCATTTGCTTTAAAGTGGGTTTCAGCCTCTTCTAACAATAACCACCAAATGGCTTCGTTTACTTTATAACCGTCCTGGTGAGTAATAATGGATACAGTGTTGGTAGGTACGAATGCTTCTTTATACCGTAGGTTTATCGATGCTGGGTCGTTAATATCCTGTAAATTCAGTCGCTTTGTAAACTTGCCCCAGTTAAAACTATCTGCCAACCCAAATTGCCCGCACATTATTTATTTCACTCTTTCCTTGGTCATATAGTGAAGTATAACGGCTGTTATAATCTGGCTTTAGGTAGATCAGACCAGCTGGTAAGGTAGTCTGGAGACAAGTGATGTCTGGCCATCTGCCAGCCTCGTTGGGTACCATTACTCGCTAGAAATAAGGCTTTTGGAAAACGACGGTTGATCTGATCAATTGTTTTCATCAAGTGTTGTGATTTTTGTGTATCAATCTCAGGAGTGAAAAGGTCTGCTTGATTAAAGCTAGACACACTGATATCAGAGAGCATAACTCCAGCCTTCGCGTAAGCAAACCCTGGTTGATAAATTGCTTCTAGCCCCATTTTAGCAGCTTTGACCAGAACCCGGGTATCACTCGTAGGGTGGGGTAAGGGCAGGGAAGCACCGCAACTGTATTGTGGAGTATCAGCAAAAGGGCTGGTCCGAATAAACACATTGATTAACTGGGCTCTGGATTGTTGTTGCCTGAGTTTTTCCGCCGCTCGGGTCATATAACAACTGATAGATTCGGCTAACTCTTTCAACTTGTGTACCCGTTTGGAAAATGATCGACTACACACAATTTGTTGCTTTGCTGGAGGGTGCTCTTCTAACGCGATACAAGACTCGCCGTTTAATTCTCTGGCTGTACGTTCTAACATCACGCTGAAATGCTGTCGAAGTAGCTTTTCAGGATAGTTTGCCAGGTCATGGGCTGTATTAATCCCCATTGCTCGTAGCTTTTGATTTAAGCGTCGACCAACCCCCCAGACTTCATCAACTGGCATACACTGTAGTAAGCGGGTTTGAACCTTTTTTGAGCAGACATCAACCACACCACCTGTACTTGGATACTGCTTAGCCGCATGATTGGCTAACTTTGCTAGGGTTTTAGTTGGAGCAATTCCAACACACGCGGGTATACCACAGTATTGGGCAATGGCTTGTTTCACCTTAAACCCATAGCCTTTTAAGGACGCCTCACAAGCCATATCTGTTAGGTCAAGGAATGCTTCATCAATGGAATAAACCTCAACCGTAGGGCATAGCTGCTCAAGGACAGCCATTACTCGATTGGAGATATTGGCATATGACGCATAGTTTGATGAGAACACCGTAATGCCATGACGTTTGATCAAACCTTGCAGTTTAAACACAGGCTCACCCATCTTGATCCCTAGGGCTTTGGCTTCTGGGGATCGAGCGACGCAACACCCATCATTATTACTGAGCACTACCACGGGTTTACCTGCCAGATCTGGCCTGAAAAGCCGCTCGCAGCTTACATAAAAGCAGTTCATATCCGTGAGCGCATACATGCTAATTCAACAACCGACAAAATACTGTGCATATAAACAGTATACAGGTATCTAATTGGTGTCAAATCCAGTTAATATTGATCGCGCAGTGATCAGTCTGATTTACTCATTGGGTCAACATGTATATTATTCACCCTCTTAAAATCTGCTTATTATGGTTGAAGACAATTGACTGAAGTAAATAAACCCCTGCCTTTAAAAGAAATTTTTTTAAAAGGATTAAAAACTCCCTTTCAGAATATAACGGCTTTATTGCGGTTAGGGATTCCATTTATTTTTTTAATGATTTTAATGGATTATTTGATTCCTCACCCTCCTGAAATTAGTTTTATACTGTATTTGTTTATTTATATAGTTTACTGCCTGACATTTGTGCTGAGTGCCATTGGCTGTCATCGAGTTTTTCTGCTCAGCAATGAAGCGATTAAATCAACGCCCGTTTTAAGATGGACTAAAAGAGAAACCAGGTTTTTATTAATATTTGTTGGTTTTTCAGTGATATATAGCGCTGCGATGGCAATTAGCTATAATCTATTTACGTTGTTACCGGAAAATCATTTACCGTTCAGCTCGATAATGGCTATTTTGATGCTACCGGCTACTTATTGTATTTCTAGATGGAGCCTGATTCTGCCTGCAACGGCGACAGACCAGCAAAAGTCGTTGCGATGGGCATGGCGTATATCAGCTAACCATCAATTACGGTTATTTGTGTTAATTGGTTTGCTGCCGATTTTGACAAGTCAAATAATAAGCTATCTACCATTTCTGCCTTATTATTTGGATTTTGTTTACGATCTTATTTGGCTAATCGTTGGGGTTATTGAGATTTGTATATTATCACTGGCTTATGAGTGGGTTGCTCAATGTAATGAAACAACTGCTGAATCCGACTAATAGCAATTTTTTAGCTGATTATAGCGAGCTTGAGTGTATGCCAATTAATCTCAACATGACTTCCAATGGAACATTAATCACTAAGTGGCCGATATGAAAAAAACACCCACAATATTTAAAAGAAACCCTGATAACATGAGCGAAGTAATACAGGAAGCCCACTCTGAGTGCGACTGGGTTTTTGCTGGCGAAGGGGTTGCAACACAAAAATACGACGGCACCTGCTGTTTAATAGAAAGTGGCAAATTATATAAACGGCGAGAGGTCAAAAAAGGCAAACCCAAGCCCGATAATTTTGTATTAGCCGACTACGATGAGGTGACCGGTAAAACGGTTGGTTGGGTTCCTGTCGATTTCGCTGAAAATGAGAATAAATGGTATCAAGAGGCTTTTAAAGAAGGCATGCCTGACGGTACCTATGAGCTGTTGGGACCCAAAATACAGGGAAACCCTGAAGGCTTTGAACGTCATGTATTGTTCAAGCATTCTGATGCAGAACAGTATGCCGATGCCCCTCGCACCTTTAACGAGTTAAAAGCGTGGTTACAACATCAAAATATTGAAGGATTAGTCTTTCATCATCCTGATGGCAGAATGGCCAAAATTAAAAAGCGGGACTTTGGGCAAACCAGGTAAAAGCCAGGAGGCTCAGCACTCCCAGCAGATGCCTTGTCCCAGTTATGGCCTGGTGCAAGGCGTGGGAAAGGTATCATCAAACCAAGGATCAGACAATGAATCAAAGACCATTTATAACCTGTAAATACTTACAGGTGAGTTTCGCATAAACTTTCTTATGTTAAATCAAGAGTCGTGGACAAGAGTCTAATTGACACCATATTTAATGCAAAGTGCATCTAAATCAATTTTATCATCTCGCGCCAACTCAAAGTCAATTTTACTAATGTAGAAAGTTATGGATTGTTGTATGCCTGTCTGTTATTTATGGCTAGTTGGGATTGGCTGTCATTTATATTTTTTAACATCATATTTGTTGCCCCAACTTCACGAGATTATTCACCATTAAGATCAATATATTTTTTTAACTGAATAATATATTGATCCATCTTCTTAGTGTTATCGGAGAGGTCAACTATAGTTCTAACGGTACCTTTCTTTGTTACAACAATTAACTCATTTTTAAGTATAGAGTTATCAGGAAAGTTTAGCTCTTGATTTGGATAAAATATCCACCCAAACTCTTCCTCTCTAAAATGCTTTTTAAGCAAACTACCCGTACAAGTACCTAAACTATTCTTAACAAGATTCCAAGCCAGCATTTGCGCATGTTCAAAAGTAATATTACTCATAAAACTTCTATGGAATAGCTAATAAAACTAGTATACCAGGTTTCAGGTCTACAAATTTACCTGCTTGAGTGTCAATATAAATATCTTCCCATTCTTATTTACAACATCAATAACATGTAAACCTCGACCCAAAAGTATCCTAACAAATCCCGTAGCGCCATCTCTAAGACTTCTTTAGAGATATCAGTAACAGATGATTGTTTGAAGCCAAATGAAGCATAAGGTAATTAGATATTGCATTTTTCAACTTATCGTCTGCGAAAAACAAGTACATTCACTTGCCTTTATCTAAACTCTTAGTAATACTACCCATTATATTCCACAGGAGTATGTATATGGCTTATACTAAAGAAGAGCTATTTCAATGCATATGTGAATGTATGTTTGAGTCACTACCTAGTAATTGGAAAAGTGCTTCTATGAAGGTAGAGATAACCGGCAATGAAATCCAGTCTAACTTTTATTTTACCAATTCCAACTCCAGTAAAAATTCCTTTAAGCCTATAAACTTTATAGCTCCTATGAATGCTGCTAAGGAGCTCAAAGAAATTATGTCTGCAGAAGGACAGGACTGGGGAACCATGACAATAACAATAAGCCCTGAAGGTCAGTATGAAGTATCTATAGAGTAATATCTATCGACTAAAAATATCTTGTTTATGATACTCAAAATCAACCTCAATTTTCCTTGTTTTATCAACTGTAACTCTGATACCGCTCCAAGGATTCTCTGCTAGATGATGTGTTTTAGAGCGGTATTCATCAAAAAAATCCATTAAGTCAAAACCACCAGTATCAAATATACTCCAGTCTTCTTGCAATGATTTTTTGAAAAATACTTTTATATCCATAAGTCCGTCATGATACCTATAATGTGCGCATAGCTTACACCAATCATTTGGTGCATTTTCTTCCAAAAGCCTCGCTGCCGGCTCAAATTCTTCATTACTCATTCTTACCCTCCTGGTTGGTTTAACAAGCGAATTCTGCTTTGAACTTGTCCATTAACAGTCTCCGTAATGTCAAACCTTACAGGTCTAAGAGAATTACCTTCATAAATAGGTCTAATTGTAACACCAAGCCTTTCTCCAGAGCGAATTCGGTTGGCCCATTCTGTTTCTAGTTGCCCAAATCGTCCTAAAGCATGACTATTACCATTTAACTGTCGATTCATTGCAACTATATTAATACCTTCTCCAGGCCCTCCAAACTGAGCTCCAAGTAAATGTCCTCCTACATCATCATCTTCTCTGAAATTTCGCCCTGCAACTCGTTGCTGATGTCTGTTTCTATCAGTACGGTTAAGTCTAAGTTCTTGAATATCAACAACAATAGTTCTTCCTAGGCTATCTGTTTGGAAAGAGTTTCCATCTATTCGATAAACTGTATTTGGACGCGGGTTACTAAGTTCTCTACTCCAATTTCCTGTAGAGCCAGCAGTAAAGGTTCTTATTTCTGGCTGAGTTGTTTGTTGTCTTGAAGTAGTATGAGAGTTTGAATTTGCAGTCTCAACTTCCTGGTTATTATTTGAGTTTATTCGATTATTGCTATCATTATCTACTCTTTGCCTTCGAGAATTCTCCGATGATCTTAATTTACTAATTAGGAGCGTACCACTGGCACTAACAATTAATGCTTGTGTTTGCTTTGGAGTTAAGCCTAATTTATTTGCAAGTGGCTCTATGAGCACTTCAACTGTCTTTTGAATTATTGAAGGCTGAACCAGTTGGTCAAAATCTTTGTTTTCTTGTCTTAACCGGTTAAAGGCTCTTATCTGCTCAGGAGTACCCTCCGACAGTATTGCTGCATAGTACTCGTCTATCCATTTACTATTCCCATTGCTATTAGCAACATTTCTAATAATGTCTGCACAATCAGCCTGGCTGCCTCCTCCACAAACTTGAATCGCCTGTAAAGTTTGCTCATCACTCTGAGCCAAACGCTTTTTAAGTAGATCTGCTATACAATCATTGTTACCACATTTTTTTATCTCTTCAGCAGCATCAAGCAATTGCTCATGAAAGAAAAGGTTATAGCGTGTTGCTTGTAATGCAATCTGTGCCCCTTGCTCAGGATCTCCATCAACTAATGAAGCAGCAGTCACACCGATGAGCTGTGAAAGTGCTTCGACTTTTACTTCACGTTTACCTTCATTAAACCATTTACTCTTTGTCAGCTGTTCAATAAGTATTTCATTAGCACCGGCTGCAATTGCTCCAGATTTAAAGTCTCCACCAGAAGCCTCAGAAAGTAAGCCTCCTACAATGGCATGCAGTGTAGCCTTTTGCGGACTCCCATTAGGTAACAGCCCTGGGTACTCTTCAGCTAAATCACCAACTGCATTAAATGCTAATCCTGAAGCAATATTGCTGGCAGCATTCACTAGGCCATGGCTAACGTTATCTCCAAGATCACCACCGTATATTGCACTATTAACGAATGCTTTAGTTGTCGCTTCTGCTGTCTGTTGAATGACAAACTGTTTTATGTCACTAATATTTTTTAAATTAAGTTTTGCTGTGACATCCACTCCCAGTGCTGGATTAACGTATCCTGTGAGTAGGCCTGCAGATAATCCTGAGCTGGCAATATTTTTTAAACTATCTTTAGAAAAAGTATTTTTCAGGCCTGCACCGATATTACCTTTGTTATTGATAGTGCCAATAGCAAATTGCTGAGTTGCAGTGGTAAAGGCTGCATTGGCTGCAGCAGCTTGCCAAGTTCCTGCAGTAGCTTTAACTAGCCCAGCCCCTGTACCATTCGTTAAGGCAGCAACTACAATAACTACTATTAATGCCCCTGCACCTGATAAGCCTGAGTGCTCATAATCCCAGCTTTCATGAATGGTTCTGATGGTGTTGTAATCCACATCACCCCGTTCAGCTAAGGTGTTTAGCCATGCTAAGCTTGGGTCTGCTTGAACAATACGTTCACGCATTTGGTCGATGGTAGCATTATCAACATGCTCAACATCCACCTCGATCCCTTCAGCGGCTTTTAAAATAATGGGGTGTTTAGCCAGTATCTTGGTGTAATGCAGAGTTTCATCAGTGCTGCCCGCCCCTTTGGCTTTCTGCCATACTAAGCTACTTTTGCTCTTTTCATGACGCTCAACCTGCTGGGTTTTTGCTGCAGTAAATTTCAGTTTGCCGCCACTGGTTAAGGCCAGCGTGTTACCTGCCGTTAATTCTGCAGCCTGGTATTCTTGGTCTCCACCGGTAGTCACCGTCAAATCGTTACCAGCCTTGATCGTGCTAGCAACCACGACTTGATCAAGGGTATTATCTAACTGGAATTTTTTACGACCAAACGAGCCTTTCTTTTTCTTTTCGTAGTAATAATATTCCTGGTCCGTAGCGGCTAAAGCATTCAGTTCACCTTGTGCGGTTAAGTCCACATTGCCTTTAGCATCAATATCACTGCCCAATAATTGGATATTGCCACCGGCTTTAACGGTGGTATTTTCACCACTGCTTATCAGTGCTTTTTGGTGGTGAACGGAATCCTGCTTAATGGTGAGTTTCTTACTACCGCCTTTATAGTAATAATCGTAATGGTCTTCGTTGGCTGCAGCGACAACCGTCACATCATTCCCAGCCGTTAGATTCACCTGGCCACCCGCATTCACTTGGCTAGCGACCACCGTAATATCATTGCCCGCCTGTAATGCCAGGTTGCCTTTTACATCGATTTTAGAACCAACCTGACGGATACTTTCTTTAATTTCATGGCCTTTATGGAATAAATAAGCATCGCGTTTATTTTGTTGTTTAGCGGTATTTTCAATGTTATTACCTGCCACCAGGCGTGCATTACCTAAGCTGCTTATCACAGAAGCCTGGTTGAGAATATCCTGACCTGCTGTAATTTTTAGCTCTTGGTTGGCATGAATAACCGAAGCTTGATCAACATCTGAGACAATAAATTCATGGCCTCGCGTCCAGGTACCACGACGCTCAGCAACCAGACGATCATTAATGACACTACCATCAATCGCTGTCAAAGAGAGTGTATTAGCAATAATCTGACCTGCCTGACTATTAATAATGTTATCGCCCGCAACGGCCGTTAAATCATTATTGGCGGCAATAATACCGGTATTTAAAATATTATTAGCCGCTGAGATTTTCAGGTCTTTATAAGCATGAATCGTCCCCGCATTATTCAGATCACCACCACTGAGCAGATTAATATTTTGCCCAATAATTAGGGAGCCATCTGCGGCCAGTTCACCTGGACGGGACTGTGCTAAGTACACGACAGGTACTAACACGTTATGACCATCTACCTGTTGCTCTTCTAGCCAAACGATGTCATGGGTCAGGGCTGCCACCTGTTCAGGTGTTAAGCTGACCCCTAAGCTTAAGTTCAGTTGCTCTTTGGAAGCGACGGCATTATCCATTAAGTATTTAAATTGGTCGTAGTCACTCGCAAAGTAACTGGTAATAAACCGTCGGCCCGTTTGCGCAAAAATAGCCTGGCGAATTAAGTGAGTTTCGTATAAGCCATCTCCCAACCGTTTGGTAATCTTGTCTTCGTTATAGCCTAAACGGTTGAGTAAATACCCTGAACTTAAATAAGTGGCGTAATCCGCATAAGCTGGGTTAGTTTCAATTAAATAATTATGCTTAGGCGTAGCCGTTGGCAGTGTAAATAAACCGTATTTACCTTTTGGTAATCTAAAGCCCGACACTTGTAATGGATTAACCGCGATAAATGCGCTACCAGCAGGAACCCGGTTAGCTGCATTAGTATTAGCCGTTATGGTGCCATTACCTGTATTAACCTGACTTTGCGAATTAGTCAGAGTGTTGGCGACTGAGCCTAACTGCAATGCAACGGTGGCCTCATCCACTGACTTCCTGGCCTGATTAATCGCTTGTGGCGCTTGGTGTGCTAACTGACGGCCAACCGCTGAAACATTACCCACTTTATTGGATATTTGTTTTAACGCGCCATTCGGTTTTAATTCAGAATTACTAATCGTTTGGCTAACCTGTACATTAATATTGCCACCAGCTTGAATGGTGGATTTACCGACAGGTTCTGATTCCGTCCGTACGGTAGAATCTTCTACCAGGGTATAACCTAATATTTGGGTAGGAACTGGCACATAATTATCAGGATCATAGTTAGGGTTAGCGACACCCGTTTTTTGCTCTGAAGGTGAGAAAAAGATTTCTTGTATGCGCTCACCACCATCATGACTGTAATATCTTTTTGTATCTGTATATTTAATAATCTCTGCACTATTACTTTCGTTATATATCCGAATATCGTTTTCGATTAAATTATAGAAATTCCCTTTACCTTCTGAGTCTTCCGGATTTCTAAACTTACGATAACGGGTACCTGTCGTAACTTGTGCACCTTGGTTAACTAATTTTGCGCCTGTAATGGTGATATTTTTATTGGCTGAAATTAAACTGTTTTGGTTAACAATATCACCACCTTTGATGGTTAGATTGCCACCGGCAACTAACTGACTGGCAGGGGAATCATTAACAATATCAGCCCGTTGACGCTCTTCAACAAAATAATATAAGTCGTAATGGCTACCTTTACAGTCTAAACACTGGTAAGTAATGGTGCCGGAGGTAGGAAATTCCTTGTATTCAAAACGGTCTTTTTTATTCAGCAAGCTATTTGTGTAGATATCAATATTACCTAAACTTTCAATCAAGCCTGAAGAATTAATAATGGACTTATTTTTAGCTAATCCATTATTTCGGGCAATCACTAAATCGCCATTACTGTAAATATCGGCAAAACGGTTTTCTATTTCATTGGCGAATAGTTTCATATCGCCAGCTGAAAAAATTAAGCTGCCCTCTTCGCCATTATTATTGGTGAGTTTTTGGGTAATATTCAGGGTTAACGCATCACCACTACCCAACGTGCCGCTATTGACTAATGCATTGGCATTAAGTGAAAAACTCTCAAACCCAGTCAATCGACCTTTATTCGTCAGGGTACCTTGAACCGTTAACGTATCAATGGCATTGGCTGTCAGTGCGCTATTCACTTCATTTGTCAGCGTTTTAGCACGTAATGACAGAGAGCCTAAGGCTGAAATAGTGCCTTTATTCGTTAAGCTATTATTAACGGCTAACGATAAATCTCCCTGTGTAGCCAATGTACCATCATTAATCAGGTTATTAGTATCAACTGAAATACCCTGACCTCCACGGATATCACTGCCATTTAGGCTGAACAAGTCATTGGTATTAATTGATAATTGGCGGCCAGCTTGTAACAAGCCTTGACTGTTATTAATGGAGAGTGCATTAATGGCCAGGTCCAGGTCACTGAGGACTTTGCCTTGCTCATTGATTAATTGCCCATTAACGAAATTAAATGACAAATCACTGTTATGGTGGTTATAAATTAAACCTCGTGTATTATTGATGCCATTCACATCAACGTCTAAACCACCCGTGCTGTATAAAGTGCCATCAATATTATTTAACTGTTGACCAGTGACAGATAACAGACCTTCAGCCAATATCTGGCCTTTGTTATTCATTACATTATTAGTGGCATTAATGGTCGTTTGATCACCCGAATGCTTAATAAGTCCTTGGGTATTATCGAGACCAGCGGCGGTGATTTGCAGTGTTTGATTATTAGACTCAATCGTTCCCTGGCGATTATTGATTTGATTAGCCTGTAGGGTCGTATCACCTGCCTGCCCTATCGCACGCAAAGTACCACTGACATTCAGCAACAGCAGACCTGCATTAATGGCCAGTTGCGTACCAGACTCAATTAACCCTTGTGTGTTATTAAGTTGATCAGTGGTTGTAATCTCTGCTGTTTTGCCAGCAATAACCCCTTGCGTATTATTCAGCTGCGTAGTATGAATATTCAGCGCATTATTGGCATTAATTTTACCTTTAATATTTTCTAAACTATCAATAGCTAACGTCAGCAGTTGAACACCTGCATGGTTAATTTCACCTTCATTTTCAAGGGATTGCGCCGTAATGGTCAGTTGAGCAGCATTGGAAGCGAGCTGGCCTGCTTTTCCAGCAACGGTTTTATTGCTAATGTGTCGTGCTGTAATTTGCTGGTCAGCAGTGCCTACCTGACGCAAGGCACCACCGTCATTAATCAAATCACCTTGTAAATTAACGGTTAAGGCTTCTGCTTCAATCTGGCCCTGAGTATTATCTAATTGGCTAGCACTGGTAATAGCCGCTGATTTAGCACTGATAAATCCTTGCTGGTTATCAATAGCCCCACCTTGCTGCTGATAACTACCCAAGCTAATGATTTTACCTTGTTGGTTATTCAGCTGGTTGGTGGTAACGGTTAATTGCTTGTTGCTCGCCTGGACCAGGTTACCACTCTGGTTATTCAGGGTATTGACATTAACCGTCAGTTGCTGATTTTCACTGCGAATAATACCGTGAGTGTTGTCCAGTTGGCCCTGTACATTAACCAAGGTTTGGCCATTACCCGCTAAGGTTTGAATCTGCCCTTGTTGGTTTAATAAATCACTACCGACGGTCAGTGTGGTATTATTTTTCGCTTGAATCAGCCCCGACTGATTATTCAATGCCTGCTGGGTGGTTAACTCAACGTTATTAGCCCCAATGATGCCTTGACTGTTGTCTATCGAGTCTGCTGATACGTTAAGTGACTGGTTTGATTGCAGTTTACCTTTCAGGTTATTCAACCATTGAATCGCAACATCCAATGTCCCTGTTCCCACGTGGGTAATATCCCCACTGTTTTCCAGTGACTCTGCTTGTAGGGTTAAATGGGTGGCATTAGACTCTATTCGTCCTTGCTGGCCATTGACGATGCCATTGCGAATAGTTTTAGCAGATAATATTTGAGTATTATCACCTAATTGAGAAATCAGTCCTGCATCATTAATTAGTTCATTTGTGGTTTGAATAGTAAGCTGCTCAGCGACTATTTCTCCTTGGCTGTTATCGACATGACTATTACCTGTTATGGTCACTTGATTAGCCGCCACAACCCCAGAACGGTTATCTAGGTTAGTTTGGCCGTTTTGATAGTGGCCTTTTGAAAATAATTCACCTTGTTGATTATTAATTTGCTGGGCAGTAATGGTGAGTGATTGTTGACCAGTATGCGTTATCTTTCCTTGCTGATTATTGACGGTTTGCGCCGTAATTGTGAGACCCGCATTATTAGTGGCAATTTCACCCTGCTGATTATCAAGTACACCTGCTGTGGTGATGACAGTATTGCCGGTTGTAC
>NZ_JAPMOU010000066.1 GCF_028858535.1 Spartinivicinus poritis | reverse complement strand
ACAAATAAAAATCCAGCCCCATATTTCAACAGCAAGGCTTTTAAAAGCGGCTAAAAAATCACCTTGAAAGGGCTGATATTAACCCATATAGTGTCGTTCTTATGCATGAGTGGATTGGAGTCTTAATGCTAGTAGCCATTATTGGGCACAGCTTAATGCATAAAAAAAGTATTGGACGTTATATATCTAGTAAGCAAAGCTTAATCTTAATGATATGTGTTCTGTGTATTGGTGTGTCGATGATACAAACAAAAGAAGATTTAGATAATCCTTTTTACTCTATATTTGAGTCTATTGATAATGCTTCTATAGAAACCATGTCTCAACTGACAAAAAAGCCCCTAGTTAGATTAATTGCAGACCTTGAGGTAGCTGGATATTCAGTTCCCAGTGCTAATTCATCTATTCTCGAAGTTGCAGCAGCTAATAAAGTGAAACCCGAACTCATTATTGCTACGATTTATCAATCACAATAAGCATAGACTTTATTGAAGGCATTAGTTACTCAAAGTATCGAAATTATTAAAATAGAACGAATGCCTTCATTTTTTACAATAACACCAAAATCCGTAGAAATAATAAAATAGCGGCGTCCTCAAATATTTCAAGTAAAGACAAATATAATCCAAGTATGGGCAGCGATCATCAAGGGACTAGCAGCTGGCTTTTTCAACAATAGTTGCTGTTTCTCGTCAAGTGACTAGTTGATCCCTGGTCAATAATGGTTTTTTTAGGCAAACATGAAAAAACGTCCCCACCAGAAGCCAGACAACACCTATACAGACTCACTCCAATCAACCACAACAAAAAATAGAACCAAAGTACCAATAATATAAAAGCATCACATTTATTCTGTTAAATTTTGAGAATTTTACGGCGATATTTCCGACTCATAATCGGCAGGTCCCAGGTTCAAGTCCTGGTGGGCCCATCATATTTCAGCAGTAAGAACAACCTTCTTGCTGTTATAAGGCACTAACAAATCCCCCTGTTTATTTTTCAATTTTATAAGACACCTGTTTACTATTGCTTTTGTGCTTTAAAAAGCATCTGTGTAAAATTTCACCTATTTCCGTTAAAACAGGTAAAATAAGTAAATACTTACATTTACCCTCCACAAATACTTCTTACCCACTGGCAAAAATGTGCAGCTTTTAATTTTTATGGAATAGCGAATCAAGCGAACTTTATAGCATGGTTTGGTGAAGCTAAATCAAATATGGTTATAAGTGCAATGGTAGCCATATATTTACAGCAGGATAGTGGTAATTCCTAAAAGTGCCTTTATTATCCTATCCATAAACTTGTGGGTAAACACTAAAAATTAAATATTTTTAACTGATCAGTTCATTAAGGCTTTAAAGGTCTTCTAAAAATCAATTAAAACTAATATAATAGCAAGCACTCACAATCATTTTCACGGTTTATATTCAATGGTTACTAATCCAACAAACTTAAATGGCGACTTATCTGTTTTACCACAGTCCATCATATCAGCAAGAGTTATTACTGCTCGAGAAATACTAGGATCAGAAGTAAGCACAAAAGAAGATGAGCAATTATTAGATATAATAAATAATATTCACTTAGAAGCTAAAAAAGAAGATAGCTCTCAAGAGGCAAAAGACTTGTCTGCTTTACTTTTCAACCAAGAAAGTATTATTTGGGCGAAAAATAATGGCTATAACTCACTTTTAGAAGCATCAAACCAAGAAAGACGTATTAATGCTTACAAACAGTCATGGTCTTTTACACTTAATCCACCAATGCTTCCAAACTTTAAAAGTCGAGACCAATTAGCAAAGGAAGAAGTCGATAGGCGTTACCCATCAGGTAACTATGAGCTTGATAATTTACGGCCAACATCAGGTCTCTTACCAAGACCCACTCCCACAAAAGAACAAGTCATAAACCGTTATAAGAGTGATCCGAATGTTATTCATAGATATTATGATCAATTTTCAAACTATATTAATCAAAACTTAGGTAGATTTGTTGATTTGAAGGTAAGTGACACCTTGAGTCAAGTAAAATGGGGTGATAGAGACAAATCCTTTCAAGCACTCTGGAAAATAAGTAATATTCAAGAAATGATTCCAAAAGCTGATTATATACGTGTACGTGGTGCACCTCCTTTACCTCCGTTACGAGGTAACCCACTTTTTAGTGGCAATGCATATTTTTTTAAATCACATAATGGGCAATTTGGCATTATCAAACCTAATGGGTCACTCCTTTTTTTTCCAAGCAACATCCCAGAGAGCATTTTACTCCCTGATAATAAGCCATCTACTACTGCAGTCCTAATTGGTCTTGGTATTAAGCCTAGTAAAGATGCTAAATTCATTGAAGTAGATAAGTCTTCAATTAGTGTATCCAATTCAGGTTCTAACAACACTATTAGAAAAGTTGTTCGACACAATACTCATTCTTACTTTTTAAACCAAATTAACCAATGGAAAGAAGCTAACTATAACCCAAGTAGTTTAGAAACTTTCTTTAAAACAATTATTCCATTCTATGAAACGATTCACAATGAGCTATACGATGATAGCTATACGTTTGAGTTTAAGGATATTGCTTTTGATACTGCAGATCTTGTTTTCACTATAGCCACAATAGGCTTTAGTGCTATAGGAGGATATAAAGGTATTGCAGCAGCTATTAAAGTCGCGAAAGCCGGGCAATCCACAAGCCGACTAGCCCGAACAACAACAGCTCTTCGAGGTATCCTTGCTACAGTAAAAAAAGGTTCTTTTTTGCGAACAGCAGGAAAAGAGTTAACAGACTTTGTCGTACCCGTTTTTACTGCTCGAGATGTATCCAGATCACTTGCTAGAGCAAGTGTAACAGGCACATCAAACATAGCAACGAAACTTAGAAGCGCCGTTCGATCATCTGATGAAGCTGCAAGTTTAGCTGCATCGAGTAGTCAATTTTTTCAAAAAGCAAGCGATGAAGAGATTCTTAACCGTTTATATACTAATATCTATGAATTAAAGGAGGGTACTGTAAGTCGTAATATTACTGTTCCTCTAATTCAGCAAAAAATTGACACAAAAGCATCTCAAAAAATTCCCGATACAGTTTTTCGTGGACAGATCTATGACCCTACTGTCAGCGGTCTACCTCGATCACATGGAGCAGTCGACCCATCTGATAAAGATGCTTATTTAGCTTCAATAATCCAGCATACTGCTAAATCTAGAGGTAGTGCAGGTAAGGTACTTTCCCTTAGTTCAGATAAATTTGTTGCTAAGCGCTTTGCAAGTAGAAGGCCTAATGGTCGTGTATTTAAAATAGACACGACTAAACAGCCTGACCAATTTAGGACTGTTGAAGATATTATCAAAGTAGATGGCCCTCGCTTAGTTCGTGAAGGAAAAATTAAGCCGGCCACTTTATCTAAAGCTATTGTGCAGTCACTGAATGAAAATGAATCAGAAATATTTTATTTAGGAGGAGATATTCCCGCTGATATTATCAAAATGACCTCTAGGCAGCCTACAGATAAAATAACAACAGAACCTTTATTACAAGCAAGTAACGAACAACTGATACAATCAATGGCTAGTTTTTCCAATGAAGCATCTGGCACTATAGTGGATAGTAGTAGGAGAAGGAGTAACAGCTTTGATTCTGCCCTTGTTACGATTACAAAGTAAACAACAGTTGAATTGAACGACTAATAAAAGCAAATTCAGTACATTATTTATTCTCCTTCGGTTAACTTACGATAAAATATTTTATGTTTACCGAAGGAGCAGAATACCTCTTAGACTTTGATCTCATCGCTCTTCATCCTGATCATTTATTAGCACATAAACCCATAAATACTTCATCACTCAATAGTTTCCCTTAAGAAGCCTTTACTTTGGCTAAAGTTGACAAGAATATGGACACAAAAAAACCAATAACCAGTGTCATCCCATCCCTGTCCGTGGCTGCATAATTAATCGTATTGCCATCCGCTTCCTGTTCACCCAATAAGGATTACAGTAAAAAATTCAGGTTTTGTACCTGTGCAATTGCATCTTTTATCGATAGCTGAATAATAGAATTTAATTCATGTAGCCCTGCTTTACATAATCAATTGATTTTATTTTGACCGACTACCAGGATTTTACCTAATGCCAAGGCTTGTTCTTGTTCCGGGGTTAATTGAATCGCTTCCATTGTCGCTATACTCCAAAGTCCTGGCCCGAATATTTTATCGGATATCAAAAGCTCCGGGCTTTCTGGCTAGACAGTTTGTTTTATTTTTCGACCAGCCTTGGTGGTTCCAAAGCTCAAGGAAAATGAAACAAAAAATCTGTGGTTAGGCAGCGAAAGCTGCCTAAGATAGAAATAAATCTATAATTACTTTTCTTCTGTTACAGCCTTGGCAGGTATAGCTTCTATTGAGATATAAAGCGGCCCCTACTATCATAAGTCTCTGTTGTATTTGAGGGTGTTAGTATTGTTATCACTCAGGGCATTGATTTGATAACCACTAGCATCATCATCCTGCCAAACTCTATCTTTTTGATAGAAAGCTATTTGCTGGCCATTGTCTCGAGTAAGGTATGCCACCTTTTTATCCAGAAATAGGAAAACTCTCAGCAACCTTTGAAAACTAAAGCGCCAATTACCCCTTGTTCCCTCTTGCAAATAAAGTCGCTTAATCTGCAACTGAGACAACGATAAGTCTGTAAACCATTGAATTTTATTACCTGTTGCAATATTGACAGGGTTTCCAGCACAAACTTGTGGTTGGGCATTTTTGTTAATACAACCACCAATATGCTCATTAAAAACTAATGGTAACTCACAAACACCACCATAATTATCAGAATATAATCTCCCACTAACAACTCTATTTCCTGACTTAGTATTATATAAACAAGCTACCCTTTTATTTATAGGAGCATATGCGTAAGTAGATATCTTACCTCTTCCAATACCTTGAAAAGTAATAACACTATCATCTCCGTTAGTGTCATAGCCTCGCTGATAAGATTCTGCTCCAGCAATGCAAGCTTCAATTGGGTTAGGGTGAGAAACTTTAGGTACTGAGGTATAAAGAGGATCAGCAGGATGACCTGTTAACATTATCCAACGGTCTGCTTTAATAGTGGGCGAAATAAAAAAAGATAAACAAACACTTACAAATAGCTTGTTAGTGGTAAACAAGTTCTGAAAACGCATATGATTCATGCAAAAACTATCAGAGAACACAAATAAAAGTTGCGCAATTTTTACCCACAATAAATTCAAAATCAAATTTAATTCGCGTTTATCAAATTCAATGATAAACAAGCCAAACCACTATTAGCGCAAGTCATTTTTGCTCGGGAAATACGTATAACAAATTATTAGTAAAATTGACTAAATTTATTTTTCTTTAATGCATTATCATGCACCTTGATCATTCAAAATATCAATATTAGTAAGAAAAGCTATTAGCGCTGTAAATAGTTTCAATTCATTGCATCTCATTTCACTAGCTTGCATTTTATGAAAAAATATACCTACTTCCAAAGCCCTGATATAGCAAGAGCTAGGCATCTACAGCTGCACTCTTTTCAATTGCACAAAACTTTTATGACACAAAACCCCCTGGGGGGAGGATGAGTGCTTTTTTTCGCTCCTCTGGATTCCGGGTCATATTTTTTGTCGCAATGACAGCGGATTAAGGAGGAGTTCGAGACACCACTAATGCAGTTTTGGATAGATAGGAGTAAAAAGCAGACTAATGCCCTGTCAGGGGCTTACCATAAAGCATGTTATTTAAACTACAGCACACTATTAACCAAATATGCTCTCCGTACAATACGGTTAAGAATAAACCAAATTTTACTTAACCATGACACTTACTCCTACCAATATTTGATACATTAGTTCCGGTTAATATTATTTAGAGAGTTGTATATGTTAAATACTATTTTTAAATCAAGTAAGATTTTACTCGTGGGGTTATTATCAGCTAACGCGATTGCATCATCTAGCTCTTCATTCGATTGCGATAAATTTCTGCATTCAGTTACTGGAGAGAAAAGCGTTTACGACTTTCATATCGAAATACTTCAGGCCGGAGCTAAGAGAAGTGACGTAGTTTTTCTTCCTAGGCTGAGTGAGTCATGCAAAGAAAAGATAAAAGTTAATCAGCAAAATATTAAAACTTTAAATGAAATATTAAAAGCTGAAACATTAACTCGATATATTATTAGAACACATAAAGAAGACGATGAAATCAAGCAGATTCACAAAGAACAGTTACTCTCTCTAAGAGACAAGCTACAGTCTTCAAATATTAAGGATAAAAACAAGAAACTGCACTTTATTAATAAACACCTAAAAGATAAGTATGGTATTAGCAGCAAAAACACTAAACCACTACCCAAACGAGTATTAAAGGCCGACATAAATAATGACTATCAAGATGATATAGTTGTGAGATTCTCTGATGGAGCAATAATGATAATTTATCCTAATGATGGAGGCACAAAAAAGCCTACAATAATTAAAGATGCAGGAAAAGATTACACTATATTAGCCATTACAGATCATAATAATGATGGATATAAAGATGCTTTACTTTACAATGCAAAAGAAAATTTACTATACAACTATAACTCAATAGGTGATGAATCAAGGCATAAAGAAGAGCAGAGGAAGGCAAAATATAAATTAAGTGAATTCGAAGATATCTCACATGTAAAAGTTAATGGAGAGAGTGCCTTTGCTGTAATAGATAAAAGTAAAGTTCTACTAATAAAGTCTTCAGAATTATAGTTAAATTACCTCCAACAATGCTGGAGGTATACTAGAAATTAATATTTAAACGAATTATGCTGACTGACAGCATGAAATGCTTATCATGGTTTACTAACAACAGTATGACTATCGTTGCTGGTGGCTACCACTGAGGCTAATTCAGCTGTGCCACCTGAGTGTAGTTTTATTGAGTCGATAGCTTTGTGCCGCCATATTTGTAAGCCAGTTGCTTTTTCCCATCTAAAAATTATTTATATTCTAAAATTTCACCAAATAAGGATTAAACTGATAATTGAGAGATTTGTTGTTACAGAATTAAAAACCTCAATTAACAATTGAGGCTGGAATTTTCCACAAGAAGCCCAAGCAGCAAACAAATATCAGTCTACACTGGATGTGGGACTACCCACATCTAATAATTATAGGGAAATTCTGATGAAAATTAACGGTAAACAACCCAACTTCCTGATTATCACTACCGATGAGGAAAGATTTCCACCACCTTACGAAAACCCTGAAGCTAAAGAATACCGACTGAAGAACAGCCTGTGCCTTGGCCAAATGCGCCGCAACGGAATTGAATTTATTAATCACAATGCAGCATCAACTGCCTGTGCCCCAAGCAGAACATCCATCTATACTGGCCAATACCCATCATTACATGGTGTTAGCCAGACCCCTGGTATCGGAAAATCATCATTCGATCAAAATATGTTCTGGTTGGAACCAAACACAGTACCAACCATGGGAACTTGGTTTCGTCAGGCCGGCTATCAAACATATTATAGGGGTAAGTGGCATTTGTCCGACGAAGACATTAACATCCCAGGTACCCAAACAGCCCTATTCAGTAACTCCACCACAGGCCAACCGTACCCTGAAAAAGTTGAGTTATATGGTAAAGCCAATGGCCTAGATAAATATGGATTTGATCAATGGATTGGCCCAGAGCCACACGGTGCAGCAGAAAACAACTGTGGTACAGTTCGCGATCCAGGATTTGCCGACCAAGTATGCCGAACACTAGCAATGTTGGAAAAAGCAGCGCAAACCGGAGAACAGCAGCCATTTCTGCTGGTGTCTTCCTTTGTTAATCCTCACGATATCGTATTAATGCGCAACCCAAATTGGTTTGAAGAGTTCTATCAACAAAAAAAAGCAGGCAACCTACCCCATGTAGCTGCAGCGCCAAGTCAAAACGAAAGTTTAGTGGATAAACCCCGCTGCCAAAAAGACTATCTATATACCTATCCCCGTATGTATGTTCCTCAACCTCCAGACGAAAGCTACCGCCAGTTTTACTATTTTTTAATGGCTGAAGTGAACAAACATATAAACACCGTATACGAAGCATTGAAGAGAACTTCATTTTACGAAAATACCATAGTGGTGTTTACATCTGATCATGGAGAATTGCTGGGCGCACATGGCGGCTTACACCAGAAATGGTATACCGCCTACCAAGAAGTTTTAAACGTGCCCTTAATAGTGTCTAACCCGGTTTTATTTGAAAAGTCTCGCCAGCTGGATCTAACAACTTCTCATATCGATTTATTACCGACCTTACTAGGTCTGGCAGATGTTGATGTAGAAAACCTACGCCGTAATTTAGCAAAAAATCATAGTGAAGCCCAGCCTCTGGTTGGACGCGATTTATCGAAAGTGATACTAGGCCAACAAACACCAGTGGAAGAAGCTATCTACTTTATGACCAATGATAATGTAGAAGTTGGTGCTGACATGACTAATCCGCTAACAGGTGTTGCATATAATAGTGTTGTTCAACCCAATTATATTGAAGCCATAGTGACCAAACTACCGGATTTAACTGGAGATACACGTTGGAAGTATGTTCGCTATTACGATAATGCGCGTTACTACGCCGGAGAAGGAGCCCTCGCAGGGCAAACAGGCAATCGCCACGATGCGGGAAACCTCGTTGGTGCTGGTAACCCAGATGGCGTCACCACCAGTCGCTTTATTCCCAGCGAATATGAATGCTATGACTTGACCACAGACCCTACCGAAGAAAACAATTTGCTCAGCCCACTATGCCCCGACCCTGTAGATGATCGGGTTCTTAGTGCACTCAAAGCTAATATGCAAGAACAACGCAGAACCAAGCGGCTACTGCCACATAACATTAACAATGAAGACGAAATTGAAAAAACCAACAAAGTGCCACTGAGAGACTAATTAGTTATTTTACTAAAATGCGGTTAAGAATAGTAGGGAAAATAAAATTTAGTTAAATTTATATGCTGTAAACCAGCCTGTAATTGCCGACAATTCAATCGTGCTCTTCGCACGATTGAATTGCATTATTTAAGTGTATTGGCTCAAACCTGATTGTATACAGTTACCCAATTTTCTAAAGATGCCTGTGAGATAATATTTGAGCTACTACAACTTATCTATTAATTCACTATTTCCTTGATAATATTAATAAATTGCTCACTCAACGAGTCTCCTTCATCATCTGAACCCTCAGTTCCACTGTTATCAGAAATAGTGGTTAATGACCCTTCTCTCTCTGTCAGCCACTTATCATGAATTGACATTATGTTACTAACTGGATGGATAGCTCTAACACGAAAGTCACTTGTTGATAAACTTGAAGGGCTGGGTATATAGATTGGTTTTACTTGTACTAAGCTTGTCTTCTTAATCGTATCTGCATCGTTGACCCACCAATCAACATTGATTTCATTTAAAAAATTATACCCTTGATGCTTCTTGAAAATAAAATTGTCTTGCTGTGTTTGTGGGTACCCAGTACTGACCGTTGCATTTTTTGAAAAAGTTTTTTTAACTTTAAGAAGCTTATTTGCATCATAAACAAACTGTATATAACCAGAAGCAATCGCATGGGATTGCGACATATCTCCTGCTAACCAGTTTTGGTAAAAGTCGTATTTAGTAATACGTTTTTGTCGAGGGGCGTTCACATATCCATACTTATCATCACCATAATTATAGCTTAACGTATACCATGATAATAAATTGGGATAGCCTTCAGGCTTATTTAGCTTTACTCCATATGAGCCATTTTGCTGAGCACTTGCACTTGAAAGCTCAGGTAGTTGGTTATAAGGAATTCTAGGTCTATTTCGACACTCAGAGTCAGAACATTCAAATCGAATAACTCGTGTTGGGTAATAACGTTTGTCAAGATCTTTTTGATCTAGTCCGCTGCGCTGATGTGGGTCTTCATAGTAAAGGTCAAGATACATAGTATTAATACTAGAGACAGTGTAGATAGCACGTTCTAGTACACCTTTAGGGTTATATCTAAAATTCCACTTTCTGAGTGCAGAAGTGCTAATAGAATCAATACCATTGTTTTCAGTAAAATAGCGGGCTTCTTTGACTCGCTTATCAGCCCTTGTTTCATCATATACATACTCCATAGCCCCACGTGCTATCCAGCTTTGTGGTGTTTCATGCACAATACCACCGCCTTTGTTATATATGCGAACACCTTTAAATACTACCTCTTGTTTATTATCTAATGGCGCTAATTCTGAGTCGTCAGTTTCAAGATGCTGTTGAGATAAAATAATATACATCACATCAGAAAGAACGGCTAAATGAGTACTGATTTGCTGCTTACCAAACTGGTGGTGCTTGGGTGTCCAATGGCTATATAGCTGTTGTTGACGATAAGAAGAACCAAGCCAACTAGTTACTGGAGTACTTATAGTATTAGATAAAGCTCCTTCTAAATAAGTGTATTCTGTCTTACCCAGCTTATAACGATCATCTTTAAGGTCTACAAATACATCAATAGTAGAGATAGCACCTGTTTTTGGTGTAGGCTCAGAAATAAATCCTATTTCATACTTGTATATATTTTCATTATCAGTTGCGAAACTTTCTAACTTATCACCCTTATATAAATTACAAGGGTGCAGTTGATTACTATTTTTACTTTTTAACCATGTTTTCAGCACGTCATAGCGCTCAGGGGTTTCCTTCACCTTCTTAACTATTAAATCATAATCTGTGTTGTTAATTAACCTAACTTCTCTTATCCATCGTCCAAAATAGTTTGAGCCAACACCGTTGGCATAGCCATAAAAACTATCCAAATCATTCTTTTCTTGAACAAGCGCCACAAACAGCCTATATCCTGCACCAGGACTCATTGGCAACATAGCAACACGAGCATAGACTTTATTGTAACCTTTGGCATTTACATCGTGTTTTTTAGCAAGCCAAACACTATTTATCAGTCCTGCATTTAGTTTCTCTTGGGCACTAATATCTATCCAATCTGTTACATCTTCAGTTATTGAATCAAATGTAGAAGGGCGTTTAATAACTTTGAACTTGGTCTGTAGTGGATTAGTTAGTACTTCAATATATGGTGTTTCCCCTTGATCACTAATTCCAAAGCGAGTTCTAATAGCTCGATCTTCTTGGGGTAGCTGATAAATATGTTTTGCATTATAAATTTGAGAAAAATCACAAGGAGATGTATAAGACTCACCAGAATCGTTTCCAGGAGGAACCATGGTTGAATGATTATCCTCAGTTTGTACTCTTATATCATAATCTGTATTATTAATTAAATATACATTATAGATTGGATTACGACTTGCACTAGCCTGATTAAAAGACAGACATATCAAAAAAGCTGCATATAAATATAAGTTAATTACTTTAGAATTCGGTTTCATTACATCGAGCCTTTCTCTTTATATACTTCATTTATTAGTGTCTATATGAAATCCCTGTTTTTATTACTGGTAATACTTTCCTTAATGAGGATACAAATTATTAAAAACTGAATACACTTTTTTACCCAAACTCAATCTACCACTCTTTAATATTTCACTAGCTATTCTCATAAACTTAATAAAACATTAGTGCAAATTATCCATATTTATTTTTACACCACAAAAAATCCATAAGGATAAGCCACCCATACAAAAGCAGTTACTTTTTATACAGCTAACAAACTAATTCTTTCTGGAAGTAAATTACAATTTATACATGCAGCATTGAAACAAATGACCTAATAGTAATTAAAATAGACTAGATAGCTACTTGCATTCAAGCGCAGCCTGCAAAAAACTGAAAATTTCAGTACATCCTAGTTATGCGTTTAAATAAAATCACAAAAACCAAGAGTCTTCTAAATTAGAGTTATAACTTATTATTTTAGTCAAACCTCCTATTCTTACTTAGTACTCTTATAGGAAATAGTATTATTTAATTTTCACAGTTACATAAGTACACATTTTTTAAACACAGGTCAACACTCTTTACAAACGTTTAAAAAATTACCAATACTCAAAATATCATTTATTTCAAGAAAAGACTTATACAAACAAAAATAAATTAGACAATCCTGATTTAAATAAAGTAATAAGCAATTTCAGGTTTGTGGGATAAGAATAAGGGGGTTATGGTAGCTTTTAGAATATGGCTTTAAAGAACATTTAGGCCGTACAATAAATATTGTTCGGCCTAATCCATTAAGTTTCATGTTAATATAGTGGTCAAAATTTACATTTTTTTAACGTACATAATCTTCCGTTGTTTTACCTTCGGTTTTCAAATCTTGATAAAAGTATTTTAATACCTTTGCTAACTCCGGTTTATCTTTATAGTAAGCATCCGTCAAGTACTTATCATCATGACCTGGTACCCAACGACTGTAAAGGAACATTTTTTCTGGTCGATCAGCTGATCCATCGCCAGGTAAGGCTTCAAACCGTCCTTTGTCTAAGTTGCCACGTTTAGCGCTCAAGATAGTCTGATAAAACTGATCTGGTGTTAATCCTACTACCTTTTCATTACTATATAGATAACCAGGGCCAGTGGCAGAATCAACAATTAAGTGTTTTCCTCTGGCGCCATCGTAACGAAACCAAAGGTATTTAACAGGGTCATCATTTACTCTCTGCATTCCTAGATGGCTAAACCAGGCATATTCAGAGGAACCATCCGTATGCGTTACTTGCTTATATTGTAAATCAGAGTAATCGTATTGACTGACATAAACACGCCAACTTTGTGGATCGACAACAAAATTATCAGTTACATACCTTCCTGTATCATATCGCTTATTACCCATAAACTGCCAACGGCCATCTGCTAATACTTTGGCTTCAAAAGGCGCAATCCTTGACTTGATATTTTCTTGACTAGGATTAGAAAAGTCAATTTCAAGCTGATTATTATAATTTGTACTGTAAATAATCTTTTTATTTTCTGCATCGTAAGTAGCATGCTTATATTGATAACCTTGCTGATCAAATACTTTTCCTGCTTTAGCATCTATAATCAGGCCATTAGGTAAACGCCATAACTCGTTGACGTAATTTTGGAATAATGAGGGTATACTAGTATCCAATTTATTAAACACTCGTGTCCCTTTAGGCATAGCAGCAGGCTGTTGTTGCTGTGCTGTATCAGTTTCTAGTGGCATCGTTGGTTGTAGCCTTAGTCGACCAGCATCATCTGTATAATACCTTACTAATTTATCATCATACTCAACTGTAAACTGCAAATTAGCAGCTAGAGTTTTTGCAGCATTAATTTGTACTACAGGCTGCTGTACTGCTGAGTGACTAATACTATTATTAATAATCTCAGTATTCTCAAACTTGATACCGTTCAGTTTAAAACGATCGCCATTATGAATATCACTTAAATTTAACTGAATACCCTTATCGACGATAAATAAAACATCCTGATTTGCTGCCGAGCGTTGAATAGTAGCAGTACCCTCACCCCGTAGCTGTATCTGAAGGTCGTCTTCATCCAATGTGATAGTTTTACTGCCTTGAATATACTCAATATCATTAGAGATAAGATTTGTACCAGCAAGTCTTTGATTTAATTGTAGTAACTCTATTTGTTCCTGGCCAAGTGTCACCTCACGTCCCTGACTATCTTTCGCCATCAATAACACACTTGATTTATCATCGATATATAGACTTCTCTCTGAAAATGCATCAATCACTTTCAATCGCCCATCACTTAACTCAAATCGCAATTCTTCTATCGACTTCCAAGCAGAGATATCAATGACAGTTGTGTCGTCTCCTTCAGCATTTGTATTATGAAAAAGTACATTACCTTTAATTTGATTACCGAGGACAAAAGCTGATTTGGTATGCCCTACATTAATTATTGCAAGATCAGCGTTTTCTATTTGGAATACATTGTCTTTTCCTTTACCTGTCTTTAGCCTTACAACATCAGATCCTCCAAGCATAAATGTTTTGCCGTTAATCAATGAGTCATCATGCTGGGTATTTAAATTAACATCAATAATACCTGTTTTATGATTACCCTGAATCATAAAACTCTCAGTACCAGTGGCTGTTAAACTAGAATCACTCTCATTTTCACTAATCACAATTTTAGTATTTTCTCCCAGGGCAGCCGTCGAAGGAGGAATACGTACAACATCACCCGCTTGTAAACCTTTTTTGACTATATTGGCATTAGCTTGCTGTAATAACCTATATTTTTCTCCGTCTCCGTAGTGTGATCTCGCAATTTCCCACCATGTATCACCCTGCGACACTTGATGAGTAACCATAGGAATTTTTAGCACATCACCAGGCTGTAACCCTCGTTTAGCAGCTAGTTGATTAACCTCTTGTAGTGTTTCATATTTATGGCCATTGTTTGCTCCAAAATATTGTTGGGTTATTCCCCACCATGAGTCACCTGGCTTAACAGTGTAGGTAACAGAAGCGCCAGCCGTTACTGTAATTTGGTTATTCTTTTGGGTGCGATCTTGCTGATTGGCTGGATTCAATATAAATGAGACGGAATCCCTACCTTCATCACCATGAAAATCAATCTGCCTAGATTTTGTTAAGCTTTCCCCTACACTTCCTAATTGCTTTTCAGTTAAATAAACCCTAGCTACATTTAGAGCGTGCTGATCTTGCTTCACTTCGTTAAAAACAGCAAACACTGATCTTTGACTGCTAATATGTGCAGTCACTCGTTCCTTGCGTAAAGTATTATCGATGGTTTTATCATTCTCTATTTCATGTAGCTTATCCCAGTATGCTTGATTCGGTAATTTACCTGATTTAAATACTGCAATAACTTGTGCAGCATCACCATTAGCACGCTCATAAATCCAGTCAAATGAGTAATTTACATTCTTCTCTAGGGCTTTATCATTTGTTGATTTTGCTTCTTCTAGCAATACTTTTTGTAAGTTTTCCCTACCTTCAATCAGTAATGCCGATCGTCCCGTTGTAAATACACTGGAGTCGTCTTTTGTTTTACCAAAATAGCTTTGACCAACAGCTTCGGTGGCAATAAAACTATTTGATTTATCCTCAAATCCATTTACAAAACGATCCTTAGCACTACCACGATAAGCAAATGCTAACGTTCTTGAGCCAGTATTTTCTCTAAGCTGGGTATCAGTCTGTTGGTTAACACGCTGGTAGCCCTTTGCATTATTAGGATCAAAACCATCATTCACATCATAAAAGATTGCTTTTTCTAAACTACCAAAACCCCGTTTTTCGGTCATAATACTCCCAGGGCCATCATCCAACGTATCTGGTGTGAGACGTTCAATTTCTTCATCACTTACCCCAAGCTCTTTTAACTTTTTATTTGATGCTTCAAGTTCAGTTTGGGTCATTTTTCTCATAGAGGGGTGTTGACCATATAAATAGGTAGCAGCTCCAGGGTACATTGCAGAGGTATCTGTTTTCATATCACCTGACATGCGAAATACTTGCTCAATTAGTTCTTTTTGATTAGCAATCATTTCTTTACGCTCAGTAATTGCTTTCTCTCGGCGTACTTCTTTCAGTTTTTTACCCCACTTCGTCACATCACCCAAGCCAAAGAAAGAAGCTAATCCATAACCAATTTTATCGCCGGTTGAAAGTGGTCCTACTTCTTTTTCATATTCTTTAATAGCTTTTGCCGCTTGTAGCGATTGGGAAATGGCCCCCATAATTAATGCACCAATCGCTACAATAGGCGCAAAAGGAGCCGTGGCAGGATTTAATAACATGACTCCGGCAGCCATACCCAAGCCACCAGCAATCACATCAAAACTACCTGAAGCAATATCAAATTTTGCTAATTCATCACCTGCTCGTAACCGTAGCACACCATCTTTTATACTGAACGCACCATTGACAATATCTAGAGCACCGGTGACGACACTCAGTGGGCCAGCGACTTTGCCAAGCTTACTTAATTTGCTTATGCCTCCCAATGCTTTCATACCTTTTGAACCACCAAACATTGAGCGCATTAGTTTCATTGCTTTGGTGCCTTTAGGCATGCGTAATTTAAGTCGCTTGGCAATATCACCAATATCCGCCGCTCCAGACAATAATTCTTCTGTTGCTCCTAATAAAGTGGATGATGCTTGTAAGTACGCAAGCGGGTTTTTAGGATCAAAGGTTCCTTGCGCTATACTCGTACCAAATAATCGCAAGCCATTAGCAGTACCAAATGTGCCATATAAAGACATGGCTCGCTGTCCCCAGCCACTCTTTAAAGTACGATCACGTTGATCTCGCTGTTGTTGAACAATATCAGCTAGATCTGTATTAACTTGCTCTCGACCCAATATTTTTTGGGCTTTCTTGGCTACGCTTTCGGGTAAATCAACAGCCAGCTGATTTCGTAAGCCTTGAAAATTAGTTATCGGCTGTTTGTCATTAATTATATCTTTTATTGAACTACCAGGATTACGCAAAATGTCATTGGTTAACGACTCCTGTGCTACACGTATTATAGACTCTGGAGGCCTAATGCCACCATTTTCTCCGTTAAAAGCCCAGTAAAATGCTCTGAATAAACTATTTACATCACTGCGTGGTTCACTGGGCTGTACATTCACGGTAGCAGTATTCCCTGAAAATTTAACCTGAAATGATTCACGCCCTTGAGCATCTACAGTTCTTATTAAATAAATCGATTCATGTAGGGAGCTAGTATTTTTACCAAAGTTTTCTATTTCCCCTATTCTATTACCATTAGCATCAACATGTTCAATTTGTATATTGCGTCGATATCTCTGTGTTAGCCTTTCAAGTATATGGCGATCATTATTAGTTAACGTTACTTGTGGTTCTCTATGATTGATATAATTTACTAAATCTTGTGCTGCAACCTTACTTTTTCCTTCCTCAGTGTAGTGGATGACAAACTCACCTTTATCATTAGTACTTACACGCTCGATCAGGCTGTTTTTTGGATCACTTTGTAATGCAGTATTAACTTCATTAGTAATATTCTTTTTATTTCCTTTTGTCCATTCATTTAGCTTTCCTAAAAAATCATCGTAATCATTTGTTGTACCCAGTAATTCAGCAACTTTCGTTTCAAACTTTGCTTCATCACTGGTTAATGGAGAACCATTCCCTGAAACAATGGTTGCTTTTAAAAATAGTTGGCGATTCCGACCAAAATTTACCGAGTCCTGTAACAAGGCGGCTACTGCCTTATCAAATCGCCAAGATAATTCAGCACCAGCACTAAAATCAGTATTAGCTGTAATGGGTTTAAAATCGGGTTTTCCCATTTCTCTAATATGAATATCCAGTGCATAAGCTTCTGCTTTTGTTACGTAAATAGGCTTATTATTTTTTGTATTGTGTTGAATTTCAATTTTATCTGCAATTGATTGATACAGGTCATTACCTGATATTCGCTTAGTAGTTGTAGTGACATGACTAGGGTTAGCTTCAGTTGGGTTTCGGCGTGTAATGGTAATTTCATCACTTGCTCTATCGACAGTGATAACCCGGCCATCAACAAGCACTTGAGTAATTGGACCTCGGTAGGCATTGGTTCCTAAGGTTAAATCAATTTTAACTTTTTGATCACTTCGTTGTAATCGATCAAATTCAGTTTCAATTATTGTTGAACTAGACGAAGGGTCATAATTATTTTGTCTTATATTACTAAATTCATTTACAAAATTTGGCTTAGCCTTAAGTACTTTATATTCGTTAGTAACTCCTTCACCTTGCAAAAACTGCTCTAGTATTTTCCGAAAGCGGTTATCACCTAATACATTACGGTGATGGTCGATGAGCTTACCTTGAGAATTGCGCAGTTCTATACGCCCATTACTATTGCGCGTAACAATGAAAGCGGGCAACCAATGGTCTTCATTATTAATGGTAAATTTTCGTTGGATAACAAATCCAGCTGCTGTATTTTCTTTATTACTAGTACTAATACCTTCCTGAATAATTCTCGCGGCACGATCTGAATCCATAATATCATATTGGTGGCCAGCTTGTGTGGGCAGACTCAATGTATCGAAAAGTCCTGTTAGATTAGTTCCATCTCCAAGTCGTTGTAAATACTGATCAAACCGCTCAAGATCTGCTAACTCTTGGGGAGAAGCCAAGCCATTAATCGCTAATTGCCGAATTTTTTCTATCGTCTCTTGGTTTGTTTTGAATTGTTGTCGACGCTTAATAGAGTTATTGCCCATTGCATCACGGACTATTTGTAATGCTCTGCCTTTATTTTCCTCCAACGAGCCGATACCTCGTTGCTCGCTAGTCATTCTCGAAATCCCAATTGCTGGGTCAATGTCCTCTCGAAAAATAGAATTAACCAGCTTCATGCTATTTTTGCTATCAAGTCCAATTATGGTGATATTAAATCCACGCTTTTGCTCAATACTGCGTGTTTCCATTATCTCATAACCACTAACAGCAAAATTCTCTTTATTATTTAGTATATTCTGTATGTTAGTTTTAGATGCTAAAATATCTTTACCAACCTGCTCTATTTGTTGCTGCAAATGTTGTTTTTCTGAATCTGTAATATCACCTGATATTTGACTATTCAACTCCGTCAGGCGTTGATTAAAACCATCACGTTGAGATGACAACTGCTGCACCTGCTGCCATTTATCATCTTTTAGTTTTCGCTCTATTTTAATAAATGTTGCACCTTCTGCTTTATGCTTAAGTGCATTTTTTAAACGCCACATAGCGTCTGGGTCATTATTCAATATTTGAGCAAGATCTGGATAATATTTAACCCTATCAGCCAAGTTACTACCACTAAGACTACCTGTTGTATGATAGAATCTGTTGTTATCAGGCAACTCATCTACATTAGGATTATTATTGCTCTTTGCAGCTTTTTTTGCATCATCATAGTCTTTTATTTTTTCTTTCAGATCACTAATCAAGAATGAGTGGCCGCCTCCACCCCAAGTTGTTGAAACACTATCACTGAAATCAGGGTAAGTAATTTTAGTTAGGCGAGACCAAAGACTAAAAGTTGCTTTCAACCCCCAATCACGTTCTTTACCTTTATACTTAACTGAAAAATCATCAGACTCACCATTAGCTTTTGCTTCCCATTTAAATGTATAACTCCCTGAGGCTGCTACCCCTGCACCAAGTTTTAAGCCAGCAGATTTTCCTAAACCAATAGCACCTTGCTCTCCGGTTTGAAAAGGTGAATCTACATCTGTTGTACCTGAAGCGACAACACCTGTTACACTCAAGTCTACTGGTTTAAAATCAATCCCTTTGGTGGCCTCAGGATTCCGCCTACCATGGTTTACTAGCCAATCAAAATTTAACGCTTTATCTCCCTTACTCAACATATCAATTAAATTAGTGACATCATTACTTTCAAGATACGCAGTTGTTTTAAGTTTTTTAGTTGTTTCAAACAACTTTAAGTCACCTTCAGCATAGGGAGCCACAAAGTAATTAACATTATCAACTTTATTAGCGAATTGATAAGTCCCTACTTCGAGGGTTAAACCTTCAAATTTTCCATTGGCTCCCATAGTAACTTTCATACCATTAGCATCTTTTTCAAACTCGATACTATTGTCACCTTTAATACCTGTTTTAGCTAATGCACCAATATTAAGGTTATCGCTAATCCCTGTACCCATAATATCAACGATTGATGTTGTAGCCCACTTTAAAGAAATTGTTCCTTCAGAACCTAGGGTAAACTTACCCCCTTCAGGCATCGTATTGATAAACGCACTGAATTTTTCTGATAGCTCTTTACTGTAAAGTGCTTTTTGGTTCACATCACCATGTATTGGGGGAGGACTTAAACCAAGCAATCGGCTCAACTGCTCCTGTACCACATAACTGTTGAATATTTTTTTACTATCACTCACACTATTTTCTAAATTAGCCTGATAGTTTTTATCCAGCCTGGAAAATAAATTTTTTAGTGGTAGCATTAAATTTTTTGCGGATGCGGCATAACCAAATAATTTGCCAGCAATCGTTCGTTTACCAATTGAGTGGGAGCCTGTTCTACTCTGGTCCCAAGGACCAACACTCACACCTAGATTTTTTAAAGAGCCCGTAGGATACATCCTACTCCATACTTCTGCCCAAGCAGTTTTTCCTTCAGCACGCTGCGACTGCTGATTATCTGCATCAGTCGTCCGATTTAATAATGCATCCAAATTACTAATTGCACGCTGTTGATTTTGCCAAGCACGAACCCTACGTCTCATTTCTTGGTAATGGGAATGAGGTATATTTGTTTGCTCATCAACTGTTTGAATTTCTGGTACTGTTAACACATCTGGTAAACGAACCGGGTTGGGACTAGTAACTTCCTCACTATGAGACACCCACTTGGCTTGCTGCCACCATGATATACCTTGCCCAGGCTGACGAGCAGGTGACTCAGCATCTGTAAGATAATAACCTTTGCCACGTTTATAGGTTTTACCCGTTTCCTCAAGGGTACCCGCAGCAAAATCAACTTTATACTCTTTCCCACTTGAGGAAATAGCATAAAGCTCATTATTATTACCTTCACGTAATGCCGATAACGCAATTGATCCCATTACGCTTAATTTATGCCCTTGAGGTGATTTAAAGTGTGCTAATTGCTCAATTTTTCCTGATAAAGGATCTAGTGATGTAATTGTATTTGGATTGGTTAACGTTAATATTTTTCCGTCACGTACTACCATGTCCCGAGCAATATCACCAGACTGGGTCACATCTGCATTAGTATCGACCCGTGTTGCATACCAAGACTTGCTTGTATCTAATCGAAATATGGTTAATGTCTCTCGATCGTGCTGGCTTTCCCTAAATTGATTTTTGTATGTGCCAACAACTGCCGTACCATCATCTAAAAATGCAAGCGCACCAATATAGCCATTTTTATTATAGTCCCAATTAAAATTACTCACCCGACACAAATCACCATTCTCTGTCAGCTTTAATAACTCTTTTCCACCGTTAGACAGATAGTAGCTACGATCTTTCGGGTTATATGCTATCGCTGTAGTGGGAAATAAAGGGCTTGCTTGCAAATAAATATCATGAGAGTTCCCTAAATAATGATCAATCCTTTGTTCACTCTTATTTAGAGAACTAATATATAGCCCTCCATCAGAAGTGGAGTACACAACCGGCATATTTACAGGCTTTAATAATTCTGGCAAATTTGAAATATCAGTAATTATTTTTTGCGGCTGAGGATTATAGGGGTGAATTGCATCAGTACTAATAGGATCGTTAGATACAACTGGATTTTTAAAAATATTACTGCCTAGCTTCTGGCCATACTCAGCTTCTTTTTGCCGAATTTTTGCTTCAGTATTACTACTAGAAGTAAGTCCACTTTTTTCTGCAGCTAAATCATCTTGTGCATGTAACGCTTCATGTATCAGTACTTGTTGCACTGACAAACCCAATTGCTTTATTTTGTTTAAATCAAGCGTTATTGTATTAGTTTTATCATTGTATACAGCAGCACAATGTTCATAGCCTTTCTCTGTTACTTTTCCAAGATGAATAGTCACTCCCTGCAAAGAAGAAATAACAGAAGGTAAGCCACTGTTAACATCCTGCTCCCGTTGATATAATTCATTCACTATTGTTGTAACAAGTTTTGCTTCTTGTTGTGAATCACTGGTTGAATCTACTGTAATTTTTACGCCTTGATTTTTTAGCTGTTTGTTTAATAATTTCGTGTTATTTACACTAAAATGCCTAGCTTTATTGGATTTGATGGTATTAGTGTGATTATAAGATTGTTTCGAATAATCTGAACTGCCATTATCTTCTTGCTGCTCATTCAATAGTGCTTGTATTACCCTAGCAGAACTTATATTAGATAATATTTTTAAAGGCAATCCTTTATTAGTGCTTTGTTTTTTTGCTTTACTTTCCCGTTTAGTTTTCTGCCGTGAAGGGCTTGAATGAACAACCTCAGGAGTGTCATCATTAATGGTAGATATTGAATTATTGACTGACTGATCATTACTTGCTGGAGGTAAAGACATTTGATTGGCACTCCACAAAACTTTTTAAAATTTTTATTTAGACTACATATTATTACCCTCTTTAGGATTCAATTAACATATGCTTTCTGAGAACTACCTCACATTAGATTGTTAGCTTTCACCCAATAAGGTGGGTGAGTTTCTAATGAAACCATACGGGAAGACTCCAAACTTCTCCTTAGTGATTTTCCGTCAGTACGTCTATCTATGTCCGTCGCGAATCATTTCTAGGTTTTGTTATGACCACCATCGATGGCATTTAATTACCCATAAACTTGCAATGAATACTAGGTTATGTCACTTTAGCTTCCCAAAAAGGACTTCTGGGTAAACTAACAATGGCTTTGTGGCTAAATGATGAGCTATCAGGGTGTGTATTTAAAGATCAGCGTTTGACAAATCGCTTTAAAAGTATTGTTGCTT
>NZ_JAPMOU010000065.1 GCF_028858535.1 Spartinivicinus poritis | reverse complement strand
GGGTGGTCCAGCCTGTGCCTAATTCGGCCGCTTTATTATTACTGGTGCGGTAGGTGCGATTCCAACTAAATGATAATAGCCCACTTAAGACAAAATCCGTTTGTTCAAGCAACTCTTCACCTGCCACCATACTGATTGGGCAGCCATTGGTGCAGGTTTTATCATTGCTAGGGACTTTTTGGCCATTACCATTTTCACCTGAGGCTTTATTGGTTTTTACTTCAGGTTTTTGCTTGGCTGCAGCGGCTTTTTGTTGTTTAGATTGCTTAGCGCTAAAGTCACAGGATTCACATTTGCCTTTTTTCTGCTTTTTGAATTGGCCTTTGACTTTACCCAAAGCATCGCCCACCATGCCACTCATTTTACTGGCTGCTTTTCCTACAGCTTGTTCGGCTTGATTAGCAACCTTGCCAACCTGCCCGGCCAAATTACCTACCTGATCAGAAACTTGCCCAATTACTTTACCCGCTTTTTGCGCAGCAATTTCTGCTACTTTTTCTAGTTTTTTTAGCTGTTTAATTCGGGCACGCATTTTGGCAATTTTCTTGCCAATTTTTAATACTTTACTCGCCGTACGTCCTGCTTTTAACGGCTTAGCAATTGCATCTCCCACATATGGGATAACGGACACCAACGATAAAGCACCACCTAAAAAATCCCCACGGGCAAAACTCATCCCCGCTCCCACCAAGTCAGAGGCCGGGGTTGGGTCTATCAAACCAGCCACATCCACAGCAGCAATCGCCATTTCAGAAGCTTTGGCTTTTTCTAATTTCGCTAATTCCTTTTCAGCATTGGCAAGTGCTAGTTTAACATTCATTTTATTACTACTCTCCCCCTAACCCTCTCCCAAAGAAGTGTCGCAAAAGCTGTTCCCCCCTTTAATAAAGGGGGGCTAGGGGGGATTTAAAGTGATCGTGGTTTTGAGCCATCTCCGCTTTATTTGCTTGT
This sequence comes from Spartinivicinus poritis, assembly GCF_028858535.1. Lineage (NCBI taxonomy): Bacteria > Pseudomonadati > Pseudomonadota > Gammaproteobacteria > Oceanospirillales > Zooshikellaceae > Spartinivicinus > Spartinivicinus poritis. The sequence continues at coordinate 21,651 of NZ_JAPMOU010000065.1, read as the reverse complement.
AAAAATCCCCCTCAATCCCCCTTTTTCAAAGGGGGAAGCTGGATTGTGCCATAACTCTAACCCAGCTATTTCTTGCAGCAGCTTCAGAACACCCTCACTGGGGAGAAGGGACTAAAAATGCTATTTAATCCCATGCTTCAATATCATAGGCTTCCACTGCCGCCTCCCACTCCTCTTCTGTCGTGCTTTCTACCATATATTCAAACCGCTCATCTTCAGGAATGGACTCATCAGTAAGCCTGGCCTTAATGGCAGGCTGTTCTGCAAAATTAGGGGCAACCACAAACATCATCACTACAAAGCTAATTAAGTCCACCTCATCCGTTAGTCCATATTTAGCAGCTTTTTGTAGCCCTTTATAAGTCATTTCTTGTAGATCATGATCAGTTTGTTCTTCAACTAAATCCATGTGTTGTTCTTTTAAATGCTGAACAATTTGCCAGGATAAATTTAATTGAGCCTGAATCTCAAATGCTTCGATTTGCTGATTAGTCAGTTTTAACCAAGGCATGGTTAGCTCTGGATTTAATTGAAAATCAGCCCCAGCGACATTATTCAGGTTAAACCAGGTATTGGCTTCCGCCTGAATATATAACGCTTCAACTGGGCCTAAGAGTAGCTGCTGTTGCTCTGGCTTGCTGGCACCTAAATAAGTAAATAAAATACGTGGATCAGCAAAGCGAAATAACATCGCTTCTCCTTCTGGGGTATTTACTTTAAGTAGACTTCGCCAGTGAGTTAACTGGTTTTCAATTGAGTGTGAAGACAAATAAATTATAGGGAATAAATGATTATTAGCGGCCTCTGCTTGTTCAATACACCATTCTAAAAACGAGCTTTCAAAGGAAACGTTAACTAAATAAGGTGAGGCATCTACCAGCTTGGAAAACTCAGTTTCCATAAACAACAAGTGGTAATCTGGTTGCTCCTCTTTTAAAAACAGCTCGCCAGGGAGTGACTCACTGGCAGCAGGATCAAACAATATATAAATGGCCAGGTTTTCATTTTGATCCAACTGAACTTCAATGGCTGTTTTTATATCATCACATGGGATCATTCAATCATCCTTAGCATTATATTTTTATGTATACCCAATACGAATGGTTTTTAGGTGCGGCCATCAAATGACGAGGCCCCATGAGCCTATAAATAATAGGTGATTGGGGCGAGGAATGAAGACAGTTAAATGCTCCTGCATTAACTGCATTCCCGCCATCCATGGTGGTCATAACAAAATCTAGAAATCATTCGTGAAGGGTATACCTAAGCCTTATTACAGTTTTGTACCAATGCTTTAGCATTCGTCATAGCATCAGCCAACGCAATTTGTTGAGCCATATCGGCAAACTCAATTCCTTTACCTTCAGCAGGTGCTTGGGGTGGTGTTGGGGTAAATTTTTGTCCGCTGATATCTTTATCAGCTTCTACAGCCGTTGTCGGTGTATCAGGGGAAGCATTAGTGCCTTTTCCTGGAGAGCCACCACTATTTAAACTCACAGTCGGTCCACTTAAGGTAACCCCTGATGGATCAAATTTAATAAATGAGCCACCGGCTTTAACCGTTAATTCCATTGCAGCATCAAGCACTGTTTTCTGGCCACTTTTAAAGTGCACTTCTGAGCCAGCTTCTTCCAGATAATTATTGCCAACTTTGAGTTGACGGCTTTGCCCAATAGTTTCTGATACTTTCTGTGCCACTTTATTAAACTGACTCACATCCACCTGATGATGACTGTCTGCTTTTATGTGCTCAAAGCGATCTTTTTCAACAATTAAATGCCGGTCCACCTCAACATGATCACGACGGTCATTTTTAACCCGGATATCCATGTCTTTTTCTGCATGGATGAACACCTGCTCTTGCCCTTTTTTATCTTCAAACCGAATTTCATTAAACCCCTCGCCACCTAATGAGCTGTTGGTTTTAGTGGTACTTCGGGTTTTATGTTCCGGCAATTCGTAGGGGGGCATACTCTCGCCATTATAAACTGACCCCATGACGAGTGGTCGGTTAGGGTCTCCATCGATATAATCAATAATCACTTCATGCCCTATTCTAGGTAATTTAAAAGCTCCCCATTCACCACCCGCCCAGTCTTGGTTAACTCGAATCCAACAAGAAGTTTTTTCATCTTGCTGGCCTTCTCTATCCCAATGAAACTGGACTTTAATACGGCCATATTCATCGGTATAAATTTCTTCACCAGCAGGGCCTGTTACAAATGCTGTTTGCGTACCATCAATGGGAATAACTAAAGGCTGTTCTCCTTGCGGACGAAACGGGGTATCCGCCACTATTGCAAAATATTCATTACTATAACTACTACCTTGATCACCACTGGCACTATCAAGTGACTGAGTTTGATATCCAGTGTGGCTGACTTTTTTAACCAAATATTCTTTATTGAATTCTTCTCGCTCATAGCTTGTTAAGGCAAATATGTAGCCAGGTATTAAACGACAGCTATTACTCACCCCTCCTACCGCATAACGTTGTGCTTCATGTGCTTCTGTTTTTATTTTTGCATAACGCTGACCATCAGCTTGTTCAGTATAATTGCCAGGGAAATAAAACTGTTGTAACTCACTAAGTTTTTCACCAGCTTGCTCAACTTCCAAAGTCATTTTTGGCTTTTCAAAGTTATAGTCACGAGTGACTACTTTGCCTGGCACTGTTTTTTCCTGATTCCAAAAAGTAAAGGAAACATCCGTCTCTGCCATCAACCCGGATCTGGGGTGGTACTCCAGCTGTTCCAATGGAATTTTTTGAAAAACGGGCTTAGCATCCCCCATTATCATTACATGCTTATCTTCTGAGTGTTCAAAGTGATAATGAATCCCCTCCTCTTCCATTAAACGGCATAAAAAATCATACTCACTTTCATTATATTGCAGGGTGTAAACTCTGGGTTGATAATTACCTGTCAACTTCAACTGATAATGCTCTTCAGTTATGTTAGCTTCATCCAACACTTTCTTAATAATTTCGGGTACTGATAAGTTTTGAAAAATTCGAGTACCAATACGGTGCTGTAAAAACCAAAATTTAGGAACAAGCACCAGCTGATAATGGGTAAGCTTTTGCCCCCAATACATATGTGAAAACGAAGCAACTTCACCATGAATAAAACGGGGGCTATCTGGATCTTGAATTACCATTAACCCCGGTTTGCCCACAAGCTCATCACCATCAATATTTTTGTCAGCACTGACTACTTCAATGGTGAAGTTGAACAACCCTGAGATATCCTCTTCGCCTGAAAACTGAACAACACGGCAATCCTTTAAACTGGCTACCTGAATACTAAAAATACTTTCGTTTGCTGCTAATGCCATTACTCTTTCCTTATCAGTAAGGAGACCACCTCACCGAAAAACCCAACTTATAGGGTGTATTTGCCTGATCGCCTTTTCATTTGACTTATAGGGTTTTTCAAGCCACTTTTCGATTATCACTTTTTACTTGTTTACGCTTTATTGTAGTCTCATTTAGCTTATTGTGATCATCACTTTACTATTGTAATAACATGTTTAGCTATTACCTTAATCTCAACAAGTTCCCATAGAAAATACTTCGCCTGCCAGATATTCTTGCCTTATGCTACCATCCCTATGCGTTACACTTAAGTTAGAAAAAAGCACAATGAGAAACTGTTGTATCTGATCAAGCTTTATACGTATTGGAAAGACTGATGAACACTGCCTTTAATATCACAACGCATTACTTAACTGTTGGCTTGTTATCCATTGTTATCAGTGGCTGTGGTACAGGCTCTAAAAGCTACCGCCCTGTTGGTGCATCTGAACCTGCTAACGTGGTAGTTCAAACAAAAAAGCCCACGCCAACCAGACAACCACAACCCGCCAGCTCCCAACCAGAAACTCAGCCTCTGCAACGTACTGAAAGTGATGTACATTACATCAGGCCTGGTCAATCAGCACCTGGTTACCGCGAACCGACTACTAGTCGTCGCCCACCTCCAAGCAGTGCAACTCGTCAGCCTTTTAATGACAGGCCATCCTCTTATACAATTAACAAAATTTCTAAAACGGTTGCTGTACATTGTACCAAACAGCAGCTAAGTCAGCCCTTGCAGCTTAATCGCGGCAGTACTCAACAAACCTTCTGTAGTTACCAGTTTCCCAAACACTGTGGCAACCATCGGTTTAGTTTGATTGAATCAGGCGCAAAACAGATTTTAGTTTATCACGATCAACAACTGCAGCTTAATTTGTTAGATAGCCTAAGCCTTAGCAATCAATCAAAAGCAGGGGTGTGGGACTTAGATGATTATGTCAGTTCAGCAGTAAGAGATGTATCCAGTCTATTTAGCGGCAGACAAGACCAGTTAGTAGGAAGGATTATTCAAGCCTCCGCGAGAGACAAGCAACAACTGGCGAGTAATTATATGAGAGCCATCAGCCAAACCGCGAGTTGCTTCTAGTCCTTTTTGCTCCCTCGCCTCCTCCCTTACTCAAAAGGGCTAGATGAACAATACAGAACCTTATGAGGCATGGATGCCGATTAGAGCATCCAGGGAGGGACTTGCGGCGTGTTCGTTATTGTTTATGTAGCCCGAATGATACCCCTCAATTTTAGGTTTTTAATACCCGCCAATCATCATGTCCTTCAGTACCACACACCTCATGAGTCCAGGTAATCTTCCGATAAGTAAAATGAATATCTTCAAGATGGGTAAAGTGTGCCACACCTGGGTCTTGGCAGTTTGGCATTGAAGCATTGATTGCCACAATGATGGCATCCTCTAACTCTATAGTAAAATAATGCTCCTGCGTGCCTTGGGCAGAAGTACGATACCAATCGATCTTACATTTGGGCAATTTTTCACCGCTGGTCAACGCGTTATAAAGTAAAGGAGAGCTTTTATCGAACACTTTAGTAATCACTAACGGTTGGTGAACCCGTTGGCCAGTTGGCTGACCGCTTTGAGGATCACGGGGTAAGATGACATCATGACGAAACGCTTCAACCAAAATCTGATCTTCATGGCCTTCTTGATAAATATTCCCCACTGAGTCCTCAGTGAAGGTACCTGCTGTGATTAAGCCTTGCTTTTCGCCTTCAATGGTCATATACGCGGGAGTTGGCATAGTCTATTACCTTTCAATACAGCTAACTTAGAGGGCACCTCTAATCATTAAAAATCACACAGCCCCTATTAGCTACTTAGTCAAGGCAAACCAATTTAGTCAAAGTTTAACCAATACCAAAGTGAATGAAATAGCGACTGCACCGACAATGGTTGAATAACAGTGTAGACGCCATCAGGAAGAGCGCCACATCAAAAGTTATCAGCACTGGTTTGTGTTATCACTCTGAAAAAAGATTGCATGCAACCCCTCATCTATTTAATAAATTAACAATTTAAATTAAGTTTGTGCTGTTTTATTGTTTATTTAACTAACCGGATAAAAATCTTACAAAAGCACCTTTTTAAAATAATTCATAAGCAAAATGAAATTTTACATTCTTTACAAAACGTCAACTAAAATAGTCATTTTTTGATTCTTATAGATTTAATCAGATAAGCTTTAGTCTACACAGTCAAACATTTATCATTCATAACAATGTTTTTTATTATATAACTAACTACGTTTACACAGCAGCCAGTAAAATCAACTAATCAACGCCATTTATTTTTAGGCTCTCTATATACTGCCAGTCTAACAATCTTGTTGTAATAAGTTGTGTAATAAGCCTGACTAACCAGAGCAATAATAAAAATAAAAAGGAAAATATAATGAAAAGAATAACCTTACGGTCTTACATTTATTTGTCTTCTTGTTTATTGGTTCTTTCCACAGCAAAACCAATACTTGCTGAAACAAGTTTTAGCCAACCTGACCGAAGCCCACCTACTATTGTTGGAGGTTCTCCCACATCAGCAGCAGCTAGTCCTTATCAAGCTATGCTGCTCATGAATGGGCAACAAGGATGTGGTGGTACCTTAATTGACCCTTATTGGGTTTTAACTGCAGCCCACTGCATTGATCAAGCTAATATCTATAACTTAACCGTTCGAGTTGGGGCAACACGGGTTAGTACTAAAGAAGGTCAAACCATTCCTGTCAGTCAAATTATTATTCATCCTTACTGGATGGGAGCTCAAAACATTCGTAGTGGTTGGGATATTGGTTTGCTGCGTTTATCTTATCCTGCCGATTCACGTTACACACCCGCGAAACTTCCAACCGATGAAGTCATGAATAATACGGCATCTGTAGGCCAGTCTGGGACCGTTTCTGGATGGGGAGCAACCTATCATGGCGGCCGTGGCAGCGATCAATTATTAGCTGCTCAGTTACAGGTTATTTCTAACCAAGCCTGTCAACAACAGCTTAACTTCCCAGTACCAAACTCAGCAATTTGTGCCGGGTATTCTTATCCATCAGCTTGTAATGGTGACAGTGGTGGCCCTTTTGTTACCTCCTATAAAGGCAACGTCTATAGTATAGGTACGGTTAGTTGGGGAGAAAGATGCGCAAGCACCAGTGTATTTACCAAAACCCATAGCTATAATAGCTGGATTACCCAGCAGACGGGGATAGTGCCATAGTTTAAATACCCCAGCCCTTTTGCAAAAGCTGCTCCCCCCCTTTGATAAAGGGGGGCTAGGGGGGATTTAAAGTGAACGTAGCTTTTGACTTTATTTGCTTATAAAAATCCCCCTCGATCCCCCTTTTCCAAAGGGGGAGGTTGGCGCTATAGTTCTACCTCCCCTTTCGCGACAGTCTCTAAGAAATAAAGAGCTAAAAGCCCCTATTGTAGGGAGAAGAGAGCAACTAGTACTTTTTAGTTTTTTTAAAATCAGCTTTATTTATTGATATTTTTCTTTTGTTTTAAGCAATAATCGGCTGTTAGGGTGATATTGCAAGCCCTTATTAATAAACCGAATAGCCTGCTTTTTATCACCTGCTTTGGCATGGTGCTCGGCTAAGTTATAATACAGTTTTGCCATATACTCTAATGCATCTTTCAACATAAATTTATCATTTGCTCCAAGCAAACGACGTAATTTTTGATACGAACGCTCAGCACCTTTTTCATCCCTTGCTTTCGTCTGAATAGCAAACTGTGTTTTTAGCGCTTTTACCTGTGCGGCTCGATTAGAGGCTTCTAATTCGGCTTTATAAGCAGTTTCAGATGCTTTTAAAATTACCTGTTCGTCAGATAAGCCAAATAAATTGGGGGCTAAATTATAAGCTTTTTTTAAATCATTTCGAGCAGCAGAATAACGGTGTGCTTGGCGCATTTGCTTAGCGTGCTCTAAATAGGCCAAAGCCATTTGCTGCTGAATCCCCATCAGCCAATCATCACCATTGGTTAACTTTGACTTGACTGCTACATATTTTTGCTCAAGCTCAACACTCCAGCTGCTATGACTGAAAGGCTTTTGCAATAATTGCTCAATATCATCCTTAATATTTTCTATACTCTTACTCGCTAAAATATTTTTTACCGAGTCACTAGTGGCCACTTGCACATCCCGATTTCGTAACACTTTGATGTTATCAACTAAATTAATTAATCGTTTATCTTCTGGATAAAGCAAAATAGCTGTTGCTAAAATTTTATCTGCTAAATCTATTTTACCCTTACGAATCGCTTCTGAAGCAGCTGCACTATACGCAATCGCTAGTCGACGATCAGATAACATAGCATGTTCAGGATCTATTTTGCGAACCACCGCAATTATATCCAATACATCTCGTTCACTTTCTTTTGGGTATATTTTATTTTCATCCAGCAACGCGCTAAATTCTTGGTAAAAACTATTAATTAACTGATCTTGGCGAGCTTGGAGCTTATCAAATAGTGCATTCAGCTGGGCGGAGTCAGGATAGTAACGTTTACCTTGAGAAATCACATTTCTTGCCCCAGCAAAATCAAATCGCTGGTTTGCTGCAGTAACATACTGCATCGCATTGGCTTCTAAAAGCTCAAGTATGGTTGTTTTTGCTTCTTCAATCACTTTTTCCTGAACATTTGGCTCCTCTTGTTCAATTAAGCTAAAAGCTTCTAATGCCCGCTCTGACGGCAATTGATGTATAGCTCGAATAACCTCATTTGCTCGTTGATCGGCAAGAATTGACTTAACCATATTATAACCAATAGGGGCTGCTCCTAATATTAAAGCAACTAGCACACCAGCTACAGTCAATGCTTTTCGTTTGGGTTGACCAGCAAAAGTTGCTATAAATTCCTCTACCGTTTTAGGTCGGTTTTCTTTACTAAAGGCTAAGGCACAGGCTAAGGCTTTCCATTGATTACTAGAGAGTTGTTTTATTTTAGCGGGCTGTTTTTTTTCTTCCCGCGCCTTTAATGCTGATAGTTTATTAAAAGGGTGCTTGCCTGTTATACATTCATAAATAACACAAGCAAAGGCGTATAAATCATCCCGAATATCTGGCTCATCTCCCAGTAGCATTTCCAAACTTGCATAAGCTGGCGTTAATGCACCTAATTGGCCTGCGTCAAATAACGTCTGTTCACCTTCTCCATGACCTTGGTTAGAGGCTGCCCTGGCGATCCCAAAATCAAATACTTTAGCAGTGCCGTCAGACAGGACAAATACATTACTGGGCTTGAAATCTGAATGAATAATACCTCGTTTATGAGCATAACTCAGTCCACTGGCAACACTGCGGGCTATTTTAAGCACTTTCTGCATAGGCATGCCATCTGGGTAATCTTCCCGAATTAATTCATCCAATGCTTTACCCTGCAGCCATTCCATGGTCATAAAAACCACGTCATTTTCTCGGTCAAAATCATAAACAGTGGCAATATTGGGGTGAGCTAGTTCCTGAGCTTTACTGGACTCTCGTTGTAAAGCCACCAGAGACTCCGGATGCTGACGGAATTCTTCATTTAATACTTTGATTGCAACATATGGTTGTCGATCATTGGCTTCCTGTTTACGTCGATCCAGTGCTTTATACACCACCCCCATACCACCAGAGCCGAGTACCTTAACCAGTTCAAAGCGCTCTTTTAATTCCGACCCAACTCGAATGGAGGCGCGACGAGGGCCACCACTTGGAAAGCTGCTATTAGTCAGAGGCCTGGAGGTAATAGGCCTACCAGATAATTGAGTAATATCATCTGGTGGTGCAGGCATGCTTTGCTCAGCAGGTTTACTTTTAGCTAGAGAAGCCATGGTGGCATGTTGGCCTGTGACGATTGCTTTATCATCTGCCGTTTTATCTTCTTCTGTTTTATTGTCTACTGCTTTAGTTTCAGTTTGACTTGTGGAGCTGACTGTATTTTGCTGACGCGGTGGGTGAGTTACAACAGTTTTATCATCATCGACCAATCGTGTTTTATCACTATCGATTAACTGGGTTTTATCATTGTCTACCAACTGGGTTTTATCTTCATCTGCTGACTGCTCGCCAGTTGATTGTGCATCGGCACCATTCGTTGGTACTTCATATTTACTGCCTAGTTTTATTTTTTTATGCTGCGTTTTATTATCCGATGCCATGTCTTTTGCTACTAATTTATATTTAATATGCCAAATGATTTATAAACTATTGTTAAAACTCATCCTCTATCGACATTTCTTCATATACGTCAATTACACTCACTGTTACATTATCTTTGGCTCGCCCAGCTATAGTTTGCTCAATAAGTGCTGTCACACACACTTCAGGGGTTTCATGCTCTAATGCTTCTTTAATTGCTATTGCAGGCAGCTCACCATACAATCCATCGCTGCACAGTAACAAACGATCACCTGGTTCTAAATCAAAAACATTAACATCTACTTTCAGGTCAGTTTCAGTACCGACTGCCCGAGTAATTACATTCGACTGCGGATGAGTAATAGCCTCTTCAGCTGAAATAATACCATTATCCACCATTTCCTGAACGACAGAGTGATCATGGCTGACTTGGTATATTTTATCACCACGATAAACATAAAGTCGGCTATCACCCGCCCAAAGACAGGCACATTCATTTTCAAATAAAAAGGCGACAACCACCGTGCTACCAATAATATGGTTACCTGGCTTGATGGTAATATCTTCCTGTAATCGCCGATTGACTTCTTTTAACGATGTGACAATTTGCTCAATGCCTTCATCAAGTGAGTTGGCCAATGGCAACTTTGCTAATGATTCAACAATTAAACGGCTGGCAACATCACCCGCATAATGCCCTCCCATTCCATCAGCGATTGCCCAAATATTATTTTCTTCACCGCTGTAATAAGCATCTTCATTAATTGCTCTCACATTTCCTGGGTGGGTATCAGCCGCTGACTGAAAACGAAGCTTGCAAGGCATAATTAAGTCTTTTTACTCCATAAGTGTGGCTGAGTCAGTATGACTTATTGCAGTGCCTAAGTTCAACCACCCTCCTTCATTCCACATTCCAGTTAGCAAGCTGGTAAATGCTGGTAACGCTGGAAGTCCTTCACTACATAAAAAAGCAGGCTGGATTTGAGTAGTACCCTGAGTCCACCAAAAACTGTAGCTGTTAAAGAGTTTATTAATTAAATACTCAGTAACAGCAGGCATTGCCTGTAAAGGCCGGATTTTTCCTGCATCAAGCGCAACCTGTAAATGAGGACGACTGTGCATTTTAGTACTAGAGCTACCAGTAAATAAATCATCCACCTGCCTTATTGTTGGGTTTCCCAGTTTATTGAGGTCCTGCTCCATGGTTTCTAAGTCAAAGTCATCATCTAATACGCTATAAGCAATATCTTCCAACCGTTCTATCCAATAGCCACACTCTGCCATTAATTTCATGGGGCTGATTTTTTGTTGAATATGCCCAGCAAACGTTAAAGGAAAATAACGCCCCACTTTATCCATGCTGGGGATAATGACGCCATACCAGATACCCTCTCCACAAACTCCATCAGACAGCACAAAGCGCCAAACCGGCGCATTTAAATACAACGTCAGCCACTGATCAGCTAGCACTTTCTGGCTATGAGCAATCCCTCCTTGTAGCCACTCATCCCAATGATCTAAAAACTCCCGCGGCAACCGGCGGGAGATAAAGTCCCCATGGGAGGGGAGCTTGCCATAAAAGCCTGTTAACAACATAGCTAATCCACTTTCTGCTTTCTTATAATCTGTTTACTGCTCGATAACTTCTCAATAATCGGCTGTTAAACGGGTTAATAACGCTGTTTGCTGAGATTTCATAATCTGCTCGTCGTCCATCCAACTGATAAGAAACTCTAAAACGATCAGCAATATTGGTATTAGATACTCTAAAGTGATCCATCATTCTAAAAAATGACCAGATACCTTTTTCTTTGTATCCAACCCGTAAGCCATTTAAGTCTTCAAAGATAATGCCAGACTCATTTAAACTATTATCAACAGGCCACACTAGTCGTATTGGAACTCGTGGTCCATGTCGATAGACCAAACGCTGACCATCAATATTCAGTTGAAATTTACCAATATTGGCATCCAGATAAACAGGCTTCATCGCAAACTTCACATTGGGCTGTTTAGAGCCATCAGGGAAAAATACTCGACGAATTTTATCGGATGTTTCAAACTGCTTTAAGGCCCGACCACTAATTCTGATCGACTGGCCATCAACCTTTTTAATGCTCCAATTACGGCCGCGAGTATTCACAAAAGGCTTGATATATTGCTGGAAGAAGCTGTCTTCTACACCACCAGGACGGTAATACTCAGAAAAATCGCGCAAAGTAACTTCACGCTGGCTCTTACCAAATAAAGGATATCGGCCATCTAACCCTTTTTTATACAAAGGTAATACCGTATTAGCATAAATTTGATTCAAATAACCATTGGCCCCACCAATCATTAATCGCCAGCTTTGATCAGCAATATCCATTAACCAATGCTTAATGGGCTCGGGTGTAGTTGCAGCAATAGTGCGAATTTTACGAATATGCTCATCACTGCCACCAATTTTACTTTTTGCTGCATTGTAGGCGGCTTCTGCCGGATCACTGCTTTGGGCAATGGAAGCGACATAGCCTTTTAAGCCTGCTAATGCATCGATAATTCCATCTAGCTCACTATCACGCTTACCCGTTGTGTCACTTACCTGGTTAACATCTCGAAAATGTTTTTCAACTGGCGTTGCAATGGCACCACTGACTGCATCAGTTTTGATATCGGTGGTTTTGGCGACTTTACCTGCAACTCGTGCTAGCCGATCAGCTTTAGGTGTGCGAATACGAGCGGCTTTTTTTACTTCATTAGCTTGTTTTAGCTTATCTAAGTTACCTGAAGTAAATAAAGACAACTGGGTATTTTGTTTAACATCATCCAGCACTTGTCTAAATGGTGAATAACTGCCTGTAATTTGGCTGAGCTGATTAGCAGCCTCTGTTAAATTAGCAAAGGGCTGTAAACGCAGTTGATTCAGGCCCGTATCCCAGTGTTTGTTATAGTCTTTAAAATACAGATCCTGTACTTGGTCATGAAACTGCTTAATATCAGCTGGGCTATAGTCCGTTTTTGATGTACCCAATACCCAGTTATCTTTTGCTAATTCAGTTAAGTATTTTAAGCTTTCTGGTTTAAAGGTACGATAGTAGCCATCATAGGTGTACAGATTAGGTATTTTATAGTCAGTACTTTTAAATACCTTATTAATTTCTTTACCTAACACATCTTCAAAACTACGGTAACGATCAGGCTTGATATAATCTTTTTTAATTTGCGAATAAACCTGCACGGGTAGTGGTATTTTACGCAATTCATATCGAGCCCTTTCTACTAAATCATTGTCCAGCTCAATAGGCTCAAAACCACCTGCAATTAAATCATCTAAATATTCCTTAAGCGTATTCTGCTCTTTAGCCTGACCAGGCAAGGTGGCCTCCCAATCCAGTGCCATCCAGTTTTTAATAAAATCTTCGTTGCGTCGCTCAGGCATGCCTAACATCAAATAGGCTTTCAAGGCCAGCAATAAATACTCTGGCTCATTAAATCCACTGCGCATTTGTTCTTCTAAACGACGTTTAACAGAGGGCAAATACACTTCTTCTAACTGATTATAATAAGCCTGCCGGGTAACTGGCTTTACTCGATTACCCTGATATAGCCCTAACCTTTCGGTAAATGCAATATTATCTGTATCAAATACCTCAATGGCTTCTTGCAATGGAGAAATCACCGGTATTGTATCTACCTCACCATAATGCCGGGTAAGCTGTTTTTTACCTTTGCCAAAATCTTCTAACTGATTTTCTACATCATTTAACTTCAGTTCATTTTGGGTAAAGCTGGTAGACCAGGCAAAAGCACCTAAAGCAGCCGTTCCAAGCACTGTGCCATATGAGGCCCGCTGTACCCATAAACGTCCTGCTTCATAACGACGATTAAGCCCAACTAAACCTGCTTCAGCAAAAATTAAATCGCTAAGCAAACGAGTTATAAAATAGCTTCTGCCTGTTCCTGCTGCGTTAGGTTGCACCGCCATCCCCATTTGGTTGGCATAGCTATCTACCACACGGTCAATCATGGTGACATTCTGAGTGCCACTAGTAAAATAAAAACCACGTATATAAGGTTTATCATGAAAACGTGAGCCAGAGAAAACTTTTTCAATAAAATCACTAACAACTGGCTTTAACTGTTGTATTTGTTGGCTAAAGGTTAAAATCCTACCTCGACGATTAACATCCCGTTCCTGATGAATTTTTGTCAGCATTTGCTCATCAAGCCGCTGAATAAGCTGATCAAATCCCTGGTTAAAAGATTCAAGCACATTAAACTCATCTTTTTCGGGAAAAGTGGTTCCCCATACCTGAGCGCGTTCTTCACGACCTAAGTCTTCAAAAAACTCATTAAAGCCAGCAATCAAATCGCACTTGGTAAACATGAGATAAACTGGAATTTTCATTCCCAGTCGTTTATTTAGCTCTTGTAAACGGGCTTTCACTGCTTTGACATGGGCGGCTGTTTCTACTTCACTTTGTGCAGCTAAATCCTGCAAGCTAATCGCCAACACCACGCCATTGATAGGACGGCGGCGACGATTTTTCTTCAGCATATCTAAAAAACCCAACCAGGCTGTCGCATCAACACTGGCATGACTGTCTTGGGTAGTATAACGACCTGCTGTATCAATCAGCACTGCCTGATCAGTAAACCACCAGTCACAATGACGAGTGCCTCCAATCCCTTTTAATGCTTCTTTACCAAATCGTTCAGCTAATGGAAATTCCAGCCCAGAATTCACTAACGCAGTGGTTTTTCCACAACCAGGCGGCCCAATAATGATGTACCAGGGCAACTCATAAAGCCCCTGCCCTTTGCCTCTTTCTGTTTTTTTCAATACTTCCAGCGCTTCAGCAAAACGCTCTTGTAAAATGCCTAATTCTTCTTCCGACTCATTCCCCATATCAAATTGTTGTGAAGCAGCATCGGCCTGAATACCTTGAATAAATTCATTATTTTCTTTTTTTGCCTTCATCGACAGCCGAACATTATTAAGCCCCCACAAAATCAAAATAGCCATAATGATTAGCAAGCGAGTCAATTCACCAGCCAATGGCTTTTTCTCAGCAATGGCAATTAAGGGGCCAACAAACCAAATTAAAATACATAAGGCTATCACCCCAATTAAGGTGATTACCCATTTCTGCTTAATAAACTCTATGAATCGCTTCATAAATACTATCCATTAAAAACTGCCCATTAAAAACAGCTCATTAAAATAACCAATACAGCCCTTGGGTTATCAAGTTATTCTTCTGGCGTAAAATCATCTTCAGCTGTCGCTGATTGTTCCTCAGTTGCTTTTGCTTCAGTCTTGCTTTCAGGGGTCTTTTCTTCAGGCTCAATTTCTTCAGGAATTACCCGCCCTTCCTTTACTAATGGTTTAAAACCAGCTTCCAAAGCCACCGTTTCTTTATTCAGGAAGTAAGCAAAGCCTGAGTACATACCCAACACAATAACCGCACCGACAACAGCTACCACCCACAAGGGTACAAACCGAATTAATACATTACGGCGATCTTGAATGCCTCGCCATTGAGTAGAAAGCTCCCTTTCATGATCACCCTTTAGCATACGCAACTGGCGGTATAAGTCATCACGCAACTCTTCCAGTTTGACATTGCCTCGGTCGAGAACCCGAAATTTACCTTCAAAACCCAAACTGATCAGGATGTACATCAGTTCAAGCAAGTCTTGATTACGATGGGCATCAGTGCGCAGCCTTTCCAATAGCACAAAAAACTTTTCCCCACCCCAGGTTTCCCCATGAAAAATACTCAGCAAGCTGCGTTTGCTCCACTGAGCCTGGCTTCCCCAAGGAGTCAGTGCAATTGTTTCGTCCAGATAAGTGCAGAGTACATAACGGGAGGCACCCACCACTTTTTCTTCTATATTTTGCTGACGGGCTTTCATTTCAAAGTTTTTAATTTCCTGACAAAGCATGTCACGCAGTTGATCAACATTGCTTTCTTGTGCCTGGCTACGCAGCCGAACTCCCATATTAATTAATGGAGAAGCCGCATTAACCAACGGGTTCACCCCCGTTACCTCACGACTGACTACTTGCTGCCACTCATCACTAAAAGTTGCTGGTTGAGATTGGTAGACAGGCTGACCAGAAGGCGCCATGGGCTGGGGAGCCATTCCCCGGTTGCGACGACCAGGGGTTGGCTTAACTGGTTGACCAGCAGACTGATTGAAGTTTACTACTGTTTTATCCGAATTCTCGTCGAATCCATCCATGCCAATGCCTCTGTTTTACTGCTGTTTAATTGCCCAGAACTCTAACTCCAAGCCAGGAAAATCTCCTGCTACATGAAATGCAAAACCACCAGATTTAGCAATGCTTGGCCAGATATCGGAATGTGGATCTAACTGAAAATAGCAAAAACCAGCATGGTAAGGAATTTGCCGCGGAGCTACGTTTAGTGGTGAAATACGAATACCTGGCAACTGTAGTTTAACCAGCTGCTCAATTTGCTCGACTGTGCCAATTTTTACCTGTGAAGGGAAGCGGCTGCGAATTAATTCGTTAGCCACGCTGGCTTTTGCTGCCAATACAAACACTGCAGAGCGGAATAAATTACGATCATTAACCGTAGCCACCCGCACGCCATAACCACGATCTTGCAGATCAAGCCGCACAGCATTTTGTTCCAGTACCGTACTAAGCGACTGACGCAAATCTGCCATGACTTTAATAAAAGTAGTTTCTAAGTCGTCATGTTGATAAGCTGGAAAATCGGTTGGCCGCTTTTGTTTAGTGGTAAAGGTAGCCAGCTCACCCGCTAACATCACCAGCTGGGTATAAAGTGTTTGTGGATGAAGTATGTCTAAGTTGGCAACATGTTTGTAATAAGGCTCGCTTTTATTCACCAATTGCAGCATTAAAAAATCTGCAATATCTGACATGCCTTGTTTGGCAGCCCCTTGTAACCTGGCTGCTAATGCTTCGCCACGGTGGTTTAATAGCGCCTGTACTTCACTTAAATAACTAACCAGTTTGGGGATGGCTTTAATATCAATACAAGGTGGAATATAGTCTTCATCCAGCACAATACTTTTATCAGGGCGTGATTCTATAATTTTACACACCCCCAATTTTACATAAGCCCCTTCAACCTCATCCTCAAGTTTTAACGTAAGCCGTAGCTGGCCGGTTTTAATTTCGGCAATGGTGTCATCTCCGGCATTACTGTCGTGTACTATGGTTTGGTTATGGGTATAACGAGCTAATAACTTATCATCAGAATTCTGATCAGCTTCAATATCATCCACTGAAGACAATGGACAAACCAGATAAACCATTTTTTCCTGGATATTTTCTGGCACATCTAATGCCAACTGACCATTGGCCGTATTTCGCACGGAAAAAAGCGTTCCATCTGGGAGCACACCATCACAGCTGTTGATAACAATTTTCCCCAACGCTAAATGTTGTTGATCGATACTTAAGTTTTTTACTCCCCAGCTATACGCTAAGTTATTACGTAATCGCTCTTTTAATTGAAAATCATAAAAACGGTCGTGCTGCTGAAAATGCTGCGGCCGTAAAAACATGCCTTCTGACCAGATGACTTTGTCCTGCATGGGCATTGGATGTATTCCTTAACTTCTTGAGGCTATCGCAAAACCTACTTTTACCTTCTCTCCCTCTGAGGGTGTTGCAAAAGTTTAGCTCCCTCTCCCTTTGGGAGAGGGCTGGGGTGAGGGTATAACTACTTTAAAACTACCGCTACGCGGCCCCCTCATCCTAACCTTCTCCTTCATGGGGGAGAAGGGATTTAATTTGAAGTACTTTTGCGACAGCCTCTCTAGCAGAGGGTTGAAAAAATTAACTTAAGTGTTTTTGCAATAGTCTCCTGACAGAATGCTATTGAGTTAAATTAATACTCAACCGATTTATTAATAAAGTTGCATTATTACGTTCTTTTGGCTTTACCGGTATAACCAGCCGCCAGTTCGCATTTTCAATATCTCGATAAGCAGCCAAAACAGCAACAAAATGAGTATTAGGATGCAACAACAGTCGATGTTGTACATTGGTACCAGGGCTAAACTCGTGTTCTTCCTGGTTTAATAAGCTACTACTCAGCACTTGTTGGGGCTGTTGGTACAAACTAAAAAAGTCAGCATTTTCAAACACGCTAGGTGTAGTTAGCTCAAACAGTCGTATAACAACGGGCGATGGGCGCTGGTTATGGTCGGGGTTAACATCTGCTGCCACTATATAATTTAAATCCAGCTTGGTTTCATTCGTTGGCATACAGGCGCTAAGCAATAATATTGCTGTCAGCAGCCCTATCCACTTTCCTAACTGCTGTCCTAACCGCTCGCGTAACCGCCGCTTTCCTAACCATTTTGTAGTAATCTGCATATACCATGTTTTTGCACTTATGTGCTTTATTATTGCAAGCGTCACTATTAACCTCCTTTCTTACCGTTTAAATAGGCTTGCACTTGTTTTTCATAAGCATTGGCAAACTCATTTCCAAACAAAGATTGAAAAACATTTTCTTCTTCTAGAATATCTTGATAAAACTCTTTATAAGCTTCCCAGTAACGAGCACGCTTATTACCTAACACCACACCTTTACTTCTTGAGTCTTCAAATTTCTGCTCCAGCCGCTCAGGGTCAAGCCGCTTTAACATATAGTTAAGTGCTGAGCGGGTTGCTGACATAACCGCTAACTGATGCACCTGAAAGTCATTAAGTGCTTCTTCTACTGCCTCTACAGGACCAAGATAACCCATCATAGGATTAACCAACATTTGTTTTATAGCTTGCTCTTCATTTACACAAAACTTTAATGGGTTATTTTCTTGAGTTTGAATCATGGTAACGGACATCCGAAACTCATTTTTCAGATTAGCTCTACTCATCAATAATTGAATGAGCCCTCCGATAGTTTTCCGAGTAATTTGTCCAATGATTCTGGGTAATACCTGAAGCTGTTGAGCTGGAACTGTATTGGGGTCTATCCCTAGCTCATCCAGCAGCATGAGAAACGCTTTATCCATCTTCACTGGAGCCTCAGGCACTGCCGCTTGTGGCGGAGGTTCCGGCTGTGTTGGGGGCTGGTTGTGGCTGTGATACTGTCTAACCACCGGCTCTTGATGGCGAGGCTGTGGGTCAGCTGGTTGTGATGAAGGCTGTTGCACTGCCGCCGGCGTTTCTGCTGGGTGACTAACCGGTGGTTCTACATCAAACAGCTCAGCCTCTGGCTGAAAACTTGGTTTTGGCTGATCTGGTAGGGCCTTTTCTGTAGGCGTTGGTGGAGCCTCAAATGACTCAAACGGATTCACAGGCTCGTTAGAGCTAAAGCTTTCTGCCTGGGTTGAGCTTTCTGGTTGCGCGGGCTCACTACTGAAGCCAAACATATCAAGGCCAAACCCACCACCTTCTGCAGGCTGATCTGCCGATTCTAACTGCCCAATAGTACCTTGAGCAGGTGGCTGCCCCCACGGACCTGTGTTTTCATTATTGGGTGCTGCGTCCTCCCGCTGATCTGGTTCTGGATCAAATGAAAACCCTTGGTCTGCTGGTTCTGGCTTTGGCTCAGCAGCTTGCTGGAGAGGCTCCGACAAAGTTGGCTGAAGTTCAGAAAAGTCTGGGAACGAATCTTTTTGGCTATCTGTACGATCAGCAGGTAAGTTGTCAGTAGACTTTTCTTTCTGGTCTTGTTGAAGGCCAGCAAAGTAGTCGGCTGGTGGCTCGGTTTGGGATTGCTCAGTAGCTCCGCCAAAATCAGCCAATATATCTTGATGGTTTTGATCAGCAGACTGAGGTTTATCAAAAGGGTCTGGATCAAGTGCAGAAAAGCTTTCAAGCTTCTCTTCACCAGCTTGCTCAGGTGGAGGATTATCTAAACTGGCATTAAAGTTATCCCATTGGCTTTCGAAAGGCTTGGGTGGCTCAAAATATGAGTCCATGACAGAGTCGTGGTCTTTTTGCAGGTCACCATCCCCTAAAAAGCCTTTATAAGGATCATGGCTGCCGCCAGTACCAAAGCCATTTAATAAATCATCCCCACCAAAACCACCAAATGAAGAAGATTCAGCTGGTTTGTCATCTCCAAATGCCGAAACTGGGTCAAAGCGATCCTGATCAACAGCGGAGTCAATTAAGTTGTCATTATCAAAGCCTGCGCCACTAAATTCTGTTCTATCAAAGCTACTTGGTATACGGTGGGGGTCGTCTCTTACCTCAACCACCATTTCATAGTCAGAAAGTTGTATTCGATCACCATGCCTCAATTGGTATTGGTTACCACGGCCAAGAGGCTCTGTTGAACCATTAATAAATACACCATTAGTACTGGTATCAGTTAGATAAAAAGCACCGTCATGAAAGTTGATAGATAAGTGTTTACCTGAAAGATGCCGCAGTTTATCCGGTAATACCCAGTCGCAGCTGGCAGACCGACCAACTGTACCGCCTGAGGTATGAAACAAACGGCTGGCCTCAGAACCCATTTCATGCTTTTGAGCACTTACCACAAGAAGCAACAGCTCCATGTTTCTTATCCTTTACTTCTGATGAACGTGGTGCAAATATTGAGCACTATTTTTTAACGACATAGCAAGCATAGTAATACTGCAACACCTTCTAGGTTTAACAAAAAAGCTAAATACAGCTGCTTGTTTATTCCACTTCATGATAAAGCCTACATCTGCTTCCTTAAACTGGCAAAGTAATGAAAGACTTGCTTTGTTATTAGTTGTAACTAGAAACTGTCTTATAATTCACACTTCTTAAAGACAGTAACAATTATTCAACTCTTATTGATGAAGATTACATCTCAGCCTCTGCCTAAAAAACATCCACTTAACCATTAAAAATAGTACAACTCTCCCTTGCTGGGGGAGCTTCAGTTGTAAATAAAACGAAACCTTATTGTGTAACAACTATTAATTAATCAGGCTATTAGACTTAGGGTGAAAGCCGACTGTTTGTTAAGCGATATTCATCCATATCAGCAAATCAAATAAAACCCCTTTATTTTTTTCAATTTTGGTATAGCCAACCAACTTCCATCTAGGTATAATCCTGCCTCCATTCCGGGCCCATAGCTCAGTTGGTTAGAGCGTCCGACTCATAATCGGCAGGTCCCAGGTTCAAGTCCTGGTGGGCCCACCATATTTATAGCAGTAAGAACAACCCTCTTGCTGTTATAAGGCACTAACAAATCCCCCAAATCACGGGTGTGTCAACAGAGTGTCAACCCTTACCCAGGGTAGCTTTTTTCATCTCGACCAACGCACCGAGATGGTTATTTGAAAGCCGACAACCTCGGCTTTCCCGTTTAAAAATCCCAAATAATCCCCAGTTTATTTTTCAGCCTTATAAGACACTTGTTTACTATTTCTTTTGTGCTTAAAAAAGCACCTATGTAAAATTTTACCTGTTTATACCTGTTTTGACTGATATTTACCTAAACAGGTAAATATTTACATACTCCTATTGCACTTATTTATCAGTTAATTGACATAGCCAAAGCGTAGGGTTTTTAGGGGCGGCTACCGAGTGACGAAGCATCATGAGCCTATTGAAATAGGTGATTGGGGTGAAGAGTGACGGTAACAAGCCATAAAAATCATTCGCGAAGGCTAGGAATAAAATACCCAACAACCGTGGGGCTATTGGGTATTGATTGACACAAAAACGTAGGATTAAAGTTTAAACGTAACGCTAAAAGGTAACTGTCTCTGCCGATTGTTTAATGGCTAAAAAATGCATCAGCCGCATAATATAATCAATAACCAGGGTCATCCCATCCCGATCCGTTGCGGCATAATTAATCGTATTGCCATCTGCTTCCTGTTCACCCAGCAGGGTTTGCAGCAAAAAATTCAGGTTTTCTGCCTGAGCAATGGCATCTTTTATTGATAATTGAATAAAGGGATTTAATTCGTGTAGCTCTGCCTCACATAACCAATAGATTTTATTTTGGCCTACTACCTGGATTTTACCGGTTGCTAAGGCTTGTTCTTGCTCGGGGGTTAATTGAATTGCTTCCATTGTCGTTATACCCCCAACCCTAATTGATCACGGCTTTGCCCTAATAATTCCAGGTTAGGCATGGGTTCACCTAAGCAAGTCGGATAGGCGGCACCTGTTACCAGCTGCCGCCCTCCTAAGAACTGTACGTGCAACTTTCACTGCATACAGCT
>NZ_JAPMOU010000064.1 GCF_028858535.1 Spartinivicinus poritis | reverse complement strand
ATTTATACCTTCTCAATCAAATTGCCATACTGTTCAAATATACAGCAGCTAATGGCTTAGGTATAGTGATAATTAGGCAATATTATGAATCGAGGAATACCTGAGAGAATATGACAAAGCACTAATATGGGCAGTCAATAGAAAATACTTTATCGAGATTTTTGGACTTAAATAGTTTTCGTATAAAGCTATTGCAGCTGGTGAATCGAATTGAGCTTTGATTGACTCCTAGATACTGTTTTATATGCATGAGCCCATGGATTGTTTAAGTGTTCGTGCTTAGGATGCGGTGATTGATGAGCGGTTAAAGAGCGAATTAAACCAATTAGGCCAGTGGTTACGCCAAGTTGAAACCATTGATAAACAGGGGTATCGTGGTGGTAAAGCGGGTGTCACCGACAATGCTTACCAACTTTACCATCGACTTAAAAAAGTCGGTTATGCTCGTCCCTAGGATCACAATTCTGAAATTCAATAAAAATCTGATGAATGCATAATGCCAAAACGGCGTCGCCGCCGTTGTACATTTTAGAAAGCTATAAATAGGTAGGGCAAGAGGCTTATAATTTTCTCGCAATGGTCATTTCTGCTTCGCTAGAATAATGTTCACCACTAGAAAGCGTATATTTACCACGACAAATTCTTTCTTTTTTGGTTGAAAAGCACTTTAGCTTTATTCTATTGGGTGAAGCTGTCCACATTGGGTCATCCTTTAACTGAGAAGCACAGTTTAAAAGTTCACTCGGTTTACCCGATTGGTCAAAGGTAATTTCGCATTCAAATTTAAATTGATTTTTAATGAATAAAAAATATTTATCTTTTTCTTGTCGGATAGTGACTTTTCTCAATGATGCGATGTCATTGTCATTTCCGTATAGCTTGGATGTCAGCCACAGTTGCTGTTCATTTGCACTAGTAACACCTGATAGTAAGAACACAGCTAATAATATGGGTAATTGGATTTTCATTTGTTCCTCTTATAGATCAAAGGCTTGATAAATAGTGGGCATGCCAGTTTATAGCCTACTAAGTACTTGAAAAGCAAGTTAGCTTGCTTTAGGTAACATATACCTATTTGTTGAGAATACACTCTTAATGTTAACCATGTCATTTATCGCAACAGCTTAATGCAGCAGGTCACGATTAATAAAAATACCTGTAATGAAATTGGCACTGGTATTCAGGTACGCAGCAACTGTAAAGACGATGATTTTTGTTTGACTGCGAATAAATTATGGGCAATTACTGTCTCTGAAATCGACCCAGAAGGGTTTTTATATCTTGAGGATAACTATCAGTTTGATCCCATGAGCGGCAAGCCATTAATGGAAGAGAGTGACATTGAAGAAATGGAGCCCGTTCAATGGATAGCGGCAGGTGTCATGCTGCATGGTGTACCAGGTGACAAACTGGCTAGTACCTTAATCACCTATAAAGAAAGCCTGATCAATGCTTATACCGAAACCATAGGTCTAGACTGCGATACTGTTGACAGTTTAATGAGCTTATAACGACGATGGCGTTCCATTCGAGGATCATCTAATTGATCGAAATGATCTAACACGGTACTATTTTTCACCAATGCTGCACTCTATATCAGTTGCTTTTTATCCTATTATACTGATTTTGTTGTATTTTTATATGCGATTGACCAGGGCTTTTTCTTTTCCAAAGCCAACATCAGCTTTATTAATATTGACTTGATAATTACAGAACAGTTCACAGTCCAATGATTCCTGAACTAAACCACTCAATGGGGTATTTGATAAGTCTTAAATCGCCATACCTTCTTACATGATCTAGACTTCGATTAGGAAAGAGTTGTGTCTAGGTCTGTTTTATGTTGAAAAGATGTACTCTATGGATAGCAGCAAGTTTGTTGCTTTGTTCTTTCATTATACATGCAGAGAAGCCACTTATAATAGCTGGTGATCACTGGCCACCTTTTACTTCAGGAAATCCTACCAAAGGCATTCTTTTTGAATTAAGTGAAGCTGCTTTTAAAACACAAGGTATTCCTATAAAAAAAATCATTCTTCCTTCTCAACGTACGAGACTACAGTTACTTGCAGGAAATGTAGATGCACTGAATCAGCACTGGTATAGCGACGAGCGTGCAGAGAAGATGTTTTATTCAAAACCATATCTATTCAACATAGTCCATTTTTTCGTAGGGACAGACAGCTCTGCTACATTTTCAAAGCTAGAAGATTTAAAAGGATTAAAAATTGCTACCATTAGGGGCTATTTCTATGGGAAAGTGTTTGCTAAAGCAAAAGATGACTTTTTATTAACGACTGAAACTGGCTCAATTGATGAGTCATTCCAAATGCTTAAGTTGAAAAGAGTCCATGTGGTTATTGCTGACAGGATCGCAGCACGTGTAGCTATGAAGGCTTTCAATATAACTGGAGTGAAAATGCTACCTAAACCGCTATTTACAGCAGGGGTTCACTTGGTAACAGATAAGAAGAACCCTAATGGACAGCAGATTGTTGACACTTTTAACCAAGGCATTGAAGCAATAAAAGCTAATGGTACTTATGGAAAAATTCTAGAAAGGTATGGCGTCAAGCTACAATAAAATCACCAAACTCATCGTTCACTGCTCAGACTCTCCGAATGACTGAGATATCCCTGCTAAAGGTATTCACCTATGTCACCTTGAACAAGGCTGGTCAGGAACTGATTACCATAAAGTAGTTAAGTGCGATGGTACTATTGAAAATGATCGGCCTGAATATTGGGTCAGTGCTCATGTTAAGGATCACAATAGCTATAGTTTACGTGTTTGTTTGGTAGGTAGAGATCAGTTTACTGATGCTTAGCTTGATAGCTTAGAAAAAGTGATTATTGACTGGAATATTAAATACCCAGATGCTGAAGCGGTAGGACATTGTGGCTTAGAATCTAAAAAGACTTGTCCTAACTTTGATGTAAAAAAATGGTGGAAAGTAGTTTTAGATAGTTAGTCTAAACTTAATGGTGTTAGAATGGTTGTATGAAATTAAAGCTTTGTTACAAACTGTTTCATAATTTACATATACTTTCAGTGTCGCATAGATTCATAATCCGCCAAAAATAATGACATGAATCAAGTACGGACTAACTATTATGAAAAAATTAACTATTACTATTATCTTAAGCTTTGTTTCCACTTTTTCTCATGCTTACCAAAATACACATGAGCACTGTAAAGACTTATCAGGTGATGATTATTGGGGTTGTAGATATGGTTATCAAAATGAATTTATTCGTTTCAGTGATCAAAATCTCAAGAAAAATTCTGTAAAGGTTTCTAATCCATTAGAAAAAGTTACTCTACTTAATGGGGTCACTTTCGAATGGAAAAGTCCTAGTGAAACCGATATCGAACACCTTCCCCAAGGAAAAGATATTGGTGTAATTGCACAGGATGTAGAAAAGGTATTTCCCGAGCTGGTCCATAATATCACTGTCACAAATAAAAATGCTACTGAAGCAACACTTAAACAAGTTAACTATGCAGGACTTGTTGGTGTTTTAATCGAAGCAGTGAAAGAACTGAAAAAAGAAAACGAAGCACTTCGTCAGCAGTTAGGCCTTTAAAGGCTAATGAAACTAACAATATCCTAAAGTTGAGCCAGGACTAATATTCCTGGCTTTTAGTCTTACTCTTCTAAAGCAAAACCTTCTGAAGTGTCAAATGGAACCCAATCAGCTCTTACGTCATTATTTAAACGTTGACGCAGCTGTGGAATACTAGTATCAAACTCAACTCGCGCCCTTGTGGAAGGCGTATTTTCTATATGTGGTACAATTTTAAGGTGGTCAACTATCTGTGGATTCGGCTCAGATATTGTAAATGTATTAATTGATGCTGGTGGTATGCTATTTGTATTATAAAATTGACCGCTCAACACTCCAGGTTGAGCAACTAATTGACTACTACTGTCTTCAGTTACAAATACATGCTTGTTACTGACTGACATTGGTTGAGGAACATAATTAGCTCCACAATACTGGCTAAGCTGGTCATAGCTTGATTGAGATGTTAGAAAAAAGCTAAAAGTGATATTTGAGTTGCCATTTACAGTAGTTTTATACCATTTCCCATTTATAGTCACATTCGTTCCATCTTGATGTTTTGCCATTGACCAGTTCTGCAAGTCAGTTAAATCAGAGCAAATAACTTTGGTTACTGCAGCTTGAGAGCTTGAAGAAGCCAAAAGTGCTACTGTAATAATGGCTGTAGATAGTTCCATACGTTTAAACATTATAAACCTCATAATTCTATTTGTTATTTGTTGGTTATAAGAGTGCTAAATATTTCAGCGCGTGTATAGTAACGATGGAACTGTGAAAGAAAAGTATTTATCAGTAAAGTTTTGTAACTTTTTAATAATAGTACTAAGGTCAACCAGTATATAAATACTGACGTACAAGTAGATATGCATTTCTATTAAGAATGATAAATCCATGAAATTAGAAGCTCTTTATCTTTTTGAAGAAGAGCTAGTAATAAATATAAATAGAGAAGGTTATTTACCCTATGGTAAGCTGAAAACCTTTAACTCATAAATTCTATGAACTTATCAATTATAAATAACTTAAGCCAGATTTTAGTTGCAGGGCTGGATAGCTTATTCACTTCAGACGAAGAATGCTTCGCATCAAAGCTAGAAGTGATTGTAAATGATTTGAGTTTTTCATTTAAACTTTTATAGAGTATTCATGACCTATTTTAGAAATATAGTAGTACACCATTGGAAAAGTAATATATTTTACTCTCGTTGAGTAATGGTATTTGAGATATTGTGTATTGAATGAGCTATTTAGAATCAATGAGCTCTACCGATTACTGGTTAATTTAATTCTCCCTGGCACTATCTATCAGGTAGATCATCAACGCACATGCGTTAGAGTACAAATCGATCGATTAACTTCACACAGTTAAAACCGAAGCGTTTCGAGGTGGTGGCATGGATGGAGTAACCCACCTGGATATGGGGATGGAAGCAATGGAGCTAAGTTTTACCATCAATAACAAGCTAATTTACGAAATCGATGTGGTTAACCATGTGCGTAAAATAGAAGGCACTGATCACATGCAAGCCATCCGTGAGTTGCTGGAGCTGTAGTAATAGTGCGTATTTTAAACAGGTTAGTTAAGTGGTAGTATTGGAGGTTGGAATTAACGAGTGGAGAAGTAACGTTGAGCAACCCTTATAAAGCCCCTGAGTCTCAAATTGGTGGTGATAATGGCTTTACTTATGTAGGTTTTTGGGCAAGGTCTGGTGCAGCAATAGTTGATACAATTATTATGCTATTAATTACCACTCCAATATTAATGTCTGTATATGGGAAAGATTATTATCTTTCAGAAGAGATGATTAACGGTCCACTAGACTTTCTATTAAGCTATGTATTTCCTGCAGTAGCTGTTATCCTATTTTGGGTATACAAATCTGCAACACCGGGGAAAATGGCTGTTAAAGCTAAAATAGTCAATGCAAAGACTGGTCAAAAGGCCTCTGTAGGTCAACTCATTGGACGTTATTTTGCTTATTATATTTCCCTCCTTCCATTAGGTTTAGGTATTTTTTGGGTGGCATGGGATAAGAAAAAACAAGGTTTTCATGACAAATTAGCTGGTACAGTCGTTATTCGCCCTGCTGATTTTGGTGAAGCAAAAGCAGAGTTCAATTAAACCAGCTTACTATTTACATTTTTATATAAAATGCCTCGTTTTTACGGGGTATTTTTTTATCTATAGCTATTGAAGTTAGCTTACCTGAGTTTGCCACTAAATCTCAGGTGACTGAAAATTATGACTACTAATCTACCGACAGGGTAGTTTATTATGCACGTCAACTACCAAATCACCATTCCGCACTACCCAGTCAACATCAAAAAAACTGTGTAACGACAGTGGCCAATGACAGTGGTTTGAAGCCTAAAATTGCAGGAGCATTTACCTCTATTGTCATTGGCCATATAGACTAGACTGAAGAATCAGATATTAATTTTTTAAGTCGTATTGCATTAGATCATGGAGCAACTGTTAAGCCAATAATGCAACATTTGGTGTTTGTAGAACGAGGGAAAACCAAAACTGTTACCGGTAAACAATTGTCACCAATAACAATGTCTAAAATTAATAAATGGAATTTAAAAGCTCTTTACAGACAATATTATAAAAGTGTTATAGCTAAGTATCATAATGCTGAAGGTTGTAAGACAGAGCATGTCAAGGTTGGTGATGGTAAGCCGATCTACACTATTAAAAATGGTATATCCAACTAGGGAAGCAGCCAAAGCCAGCACTAAAGCCAAGCTAAGTGGGGTAAATGATACAGAAGCCAGTTTAAGTATAAGTGTGATAGGTAACCCTGAGTTCATAGCTGAGAGGCCAGTGATTAAGGCCTGGTGTTGATGGGTGTTTTTGATGATACGTGCGGCAATCTTACAGAAAAATGCATAGCAAGGTAGTTAAACGGAACAAGCTTTTAGCTTGCCACTTATCGAGATGTTAGTTTCTAACCAGGGGAGGGACCATGAAAAAAAGACTGTATTACCTCTTAGTGTCAATAATAATTTTGGTCGGTACTTCAACTACCTACGCAGATGAGTTGTATAGGTTGAGAATGTTTTTTGGCTTATCTCTTCCTGATGGGGGCGGTGTGTCTTTAGAAGAGTGGCAGTCTTTTCAACAAGACGAAATAGTCAAGGTCTTCGACGGTTTTAATGTTGTGGATTCCGTTGGTTACTATAAAGGCAAACCCGAACGTTCTAAGGTAGTGACTGTCATAGTTGACTCCAAGGACATCACCAAAGCCAAGGAATTAGCGTCCCTATACGCACGGAAGTTTAAGCAAGACTCTGTAATGATTGTTCAAGTACCGGTCACAGAGTGGAGCTTTGTCGATCCTGATTATAAAAACTAAGCTAACAAGTGGATCAATGGGTCTTGCCAAACGCCCGCTCTATTAATTTTCTACTTCATTAGCCTACCACTACTTGCAGTGTCCTTGTAGGTAGTTTTACCTAGCGTCGATCCAGCGTTAGTGTTGTGGTCAAGTAAGGATGTACCAGATCAAGATATTGCAGCACTGCATGAAGCTTTTGACAAAGTAACTAAGTGAAAAGAGCAGTCTGACCGTACTTTATTAGATGAGGTTTACTCAAAATATGGCTTGAAATAAAGCAGCATAAAAACACACTAACTTCATCCGAGTACTTCAATAAAGTCTATTAATTCGTCCAGGTTTCAATTCTAGCGCTCTACTCATCCTTACAAGTACTATCTATCGTGGAACCCCAGAATGTCTGCAATACACACTTTGTAGTCCAGGATTCATCAGGGTGCAATAGCGATAATGGGTGCAGGATAAGTGGTCATTTATATCCTATCTGTAATCAGGTTAACTGAGCTTAGGGTTTGACTGGTATATGCATGCTTATACAATACTAAAATAGTTTTTTAACTTGTGTTGTAATAAAGTTTAAATAAAAAAATAGTGCACATTTAGTGGGCGTGACTATAACTTTCTCATGACTAACACTTTACAGGGGTGTTACGTTATAGTAACATTCGGGGTGTAACTTTAAGATAAGTATTTTTACACTGAGAAAAATCTATACCTTGTTCTTTAATACAAGTGATTTCATTCTTAGAGGGGACTGCTTAATTAGCCTTGATGATAATAGCTTGCTAAGCTTCTATATGGTAAATAAACTATCTAGGAAAAGGCTTTATCTTGTATTCTCTACTTTATTCATAAAGAATAAGTAGTTGGTGATTTTGTAATTAAATGTATTTTTATTTGGCTCTTCTGTTTGAGTTTCTAGTGCTTCGTAATTAATCAGTATTTTGGTGTCATAATCTACTTAAAAATACGGTGTAAGAAAATTTTATGCTACAGAGTTGCTCCTGGTCAAAAGAGCATACTTGATATATTTTTTGAGTGTATCTAACTAAGTGAGTATGGTTGAGTTGCATAATTTACATTATTATGACAATTGATGCGTTAGTGTTTGCTATTGTTAGATGGTACGAATAATTATTTTATTAGTTTAATGAGCCTTTGGAGATATGAGAGTTTTCACCCTATTGTAGGGTAGTCAACTTAGTGGTTAAGTTACTTTGTATGGCGAACACAACCAATAAAAAGGCTTAGAATGAGTGTAATTGAGCTATTTTTTATGTCGATGATTTCTGCATTGAGTTTATACCCGCCTGGAAGAAAATACTGAATGACAAAGGCATACGGTAAAAGCCCTAGTCTTAAAAACTATCGATCAGTGAAATAATTACTACTCTAGTTAGCTTTTATTATCCTCAATATAGAGCTTTTAAAGCATATTGTTCTGGATATATTAATAAATATTTTTACGGCTACTTTCCAGGTTTGCTTGGTTATTCGGAGCTTGTAGAGCAATAGAGGTATTTGCTGTTGCTAATATATTTTTTATTTATAATGACTGGTTTTAGCAAGTAAATAGGGCGTTTATTTTATAGGTTTGGCGCCAATAAAGTTTGTCAATATAAGGTGCTTAAGGAGATTGTAGCATCAGGAAAAATATTTAGTGATTGAGGCTATTTCTCTGAGAAAATTAATCGAAAAATTACATAAAAAAGTCTGCTCTTGATTCACGTTAATTTAAACCTTTTCTAAAGAGTATCTGTTTCAAAAGTAATGAGCTTGATGCAGTCACAGGTGCATTAAAAAATTACGTATGACTGAAAAGGAGTATAGGTTTTGCCATTGTTGGAAGTTCAGTTTAATGAAAGTAGTATCACAAAAATCCATGGGCCAGATTATTGGCAGCTTAATGAAAATTTCCCTGATTGGCAGAATTATGCTGGTTTTGTCAATGCTCGGTGGCAATTGTCTCGAAATCAACTGTCAGTCCAAGTTGATCCTCACGGTGTTACACAGTTATTTTACTATTTCCAGCAGGGACGATTACTAGTAAGTCGCTCTTTATTTGATATTCTGAAAAGGTTGCCAGAGCAGGAATTAGATATGGTAGCCATTGGTATTTTCTTACGCATGGGTACTTATGTAGGTAATGATACTCCGTTTAAAAATATTAAAGTGATGGGGCCTGGAGCTCATTTGCAATTAGTGAAAGGGCAGCTTCACTATAATGAGCAACGCTATTGGCAAAAAACTTCACAAAGTCTACCTGAGTCTGTTTTGCTAGATGAGTATATTGAACGTTTCCGTCATTCTATCGCTCAATTACAAAGCAGATATAGTGATAATCTAGTTGTACCTCTTAGTGGAGGTCGTGACTCAAGACATATTTTTTTGGAATTGTATCACCAAAAGCTTTTCCCTAAAAAAGTAATTACTTCTTACTTTGAAGATAATAATAACGATATTTCAGATGTGCAGTGTGCTGCTGCATTGGTTCAGCGGGCTGGTGTAGAACATGTGGTGGTAAAAAATAAGTCTAGCTGGATTTTGCGTGAAACATACAAAAATCATAGGACTAGTTTGGGAGCATTGATGCATGCATGGTATTCTTCTGTAGCTGGTCAGGTACAGAGTCCGGATGTATTACTGGATGGTCTGGGGGGAGATGTGATGTCAGAAAGCAAAGTGTTGTCTGAATCAGTAAATCAGGATTTTGCTCATGGCAATTGGGATAGACTAATTCATTATTATCTTGGCCATAAAAATGATGGTCGCTTGGACTTTTTGTCATCACCATGGCGTAAGCAAATGGCATTTGATCAGCTTGCTGAACGCTTGTTGCCAGAGCTTAAGTGTTACCAGTATTATAACGCACCGCAAAACGCCTTTGAATTTTATAATCGTGCCAGACGAAGTGTATCCCTCAGCTCACAACTTATGGTAAATACTTCGCGGGTATACTATCCATATTTACATATGCCTGTTTTTGAGTTATTAAGTAGCTTAAATTACCGACAGTTTCCTGAAAATAACTTCCATAGCTTAGCAATTGCTAGGGCTTATTCAGATTTTGCGGATATTCCTTATGGCTCTGGCTTTTGTAAGCCTGCAAAGGTAACAAGTAATTTGTGTTACCACTGGCGTCGTACATGCTATAACCAACAAAAAGCTTTGGGAATATTGAAAAGGTTAAAATTTCAGGAAGTACGCACAGCAGTTGATACAAAGAAAGTGGTTTCTCGATTATTAATAGATGTTGTAGCACCCTTCAAATCTAGATCTTATCATGACTGGTTAGGTAGTAATATTGTGTATATAGCGGACCTATTAAGGTGTAAATACATTAATTGATGTATTAAGTTCAATTTTCTTCTTTACTTGTGACTTAATTTTTTGGTGGCTCGAAATCAGTTTACTGATGCACAGTTTGACAGCTTATTATTGATTTAACGTTAGGATATAGCACCAAAAAACTACCATAAGAATGGTTTTTTATAGGTATTAATGCTCGACTTTTAGATACAGTTTGTTACAAAAATTCACTATACTTTGATTTCTCTTTAGAGTGATACTTTGTTGTAACATAAGGTATAAATAAAGTACGGGTGAACCAATATGAAAAAAATATGTATCATTGTAATACTGTATTTAATTTCAGCTGTTTCTCATGCATATAACCACAGTACATCAGGTGCTGAAACAACAATAAGCAAGATAGACTATGAAAATACCTTGGAAGGCAGTGGTAGTGAGAATAATAAGCCAATAAAAATCAATTATGCTGTGCTAACAGAAGAACAAAGAGAAACATTAAGAAAGTTTATATTAATTAACCTTCATTGGTTATAACGTTTTTCCGTTACTTGCTGTAACAGTAACACGAATCAAGTCAGCACCGATGAATTAAAATGAATAAAAGAGTAAGTGGACTCTTGATTTATTTTGCCCTTCATTTCACCCTCTGTGGTAGTCGATTGTAAGCGGGATCGGCATAGGATATGTATTTGGGAATATGCTCGGGGTGTTTGGAGTGATAACAGCCTAAAAAAGAATCTTTCTCCTCTCAATAATTCGTTGAAAAAAATAGAGCGCCTCAAAGGTATTAGCTTTGAGTGGAAAAGTGACATTGATGGGAAGAAAGATATTAGCGTAATTGCCCAAGATGTAGAAAAAGAGTTTCCTGAACTGGTTAATAATATCATTGCCTGCCTTTCTTGGCAGGCTCTTATTCTTTGCAAGCTGTCTATATCCTTAACACCCTCACTCTGCCTTTCTAGCTTTGAGCGATTGCTATTTGCAAAGCTGTGCATTCATGTGCTCTTCACGAACGACCATTAGGCCTTGTTACCGTCTTTTTTTTTACGCCAGTCATTTAGTCTATCTATGCTGATTGTGTATTCTAATGGTTTCTATCATTTGGTGATGTAGTGAAAGTTTGTGACATACTGGATACTGATCTCACATGATTGACTGAAGTGGATACTCTCGACTGATAATAGTGAAAATTAGAAAGTACTAATTAATTTGTGGGAAGTGACTTTGAAAGTAAGGGAGTCATTTATGAAAGCACTTGGTCATCTTAAGTTAGAATATAAATAGCCTAAACTATCAGTGCTTGATGTATTTACATTGACTGCTACATTACTAACTGCTTTGGTTAGCATATACACATATTATTTGTTATATTATTAGATGCCATTCGGTATATTATATTTATTTTAAATTAATATGTTGTTGTATTTTTCTTTCTTGAAAATTGTATATTAAAGAAGAAAATAATATTAAGCCTAATAAATTCTGGTATTACCTACACCTATGAAATAAAAAAGTAACCTATAGTAGATATAAGGAAATAACACTATGAGTAGCAAATTTCGAACTCACTCTCCTCGTCACCGTCTCGCTACTGCACAGGATCTTCAAAATGCTATAAAGCGCGGCCCGCTGGCTGAGACTGGAAAAGAACTGCCATGCCAACCACGGCCATTTTTAGCTGGATTACCTCCAGTTGGTTCCCTTTATGAGCCTCAGCAAGAGGCTACAAAACAGTTAAAGCATATTATTGAAACTAACTACTATGCTTCTTCTTTCGAAAATGCCATTAAAGAAGTGAGTAAGCAGCGTATTCCTGAACTTGAGAGTATAAAGACATTAGATCAGTTTTATTTTTATGTAGATGCGCTGGTTACCTGGATACCAGAAATACGAGTTTGGGATTGGTATGGTGAAGTTTTACATGAGCGTACAGTATATTTACGTATCACCCAGTTTTACTATTACTTTAATCAGCCTCAATTAGAGGCGTTACAAAGCCCAATTGAACCCCAGGAAGGAAAGGAGTTGTCCTCTATTTCTCTGTGGTTACGAAATTTTGCTGTAGAGTGGGGGGATTTTTTGAATACAGATGCTTCTTCAGAATATTTATCATCATTCAAATATGCTCCTGAATATGCATGGCAAGATTATCAAAAGCCACCAGAAGAGTACCCAAGTTTTAATGCATTTTTTGCTCGTCAATTTAAAGACATTAATGTCCAAAGGCCGGTGGCGCAACCCCATAATGATCAAGTTATTGTATTCCCTGCAGAGTCAACCTTTGTGGGGCAATGGGCAGTTAGCACTAAAGTTGGTCTTCCATTACCAGCACCACCCAGTATTGTTGTTAAAAACATTGAGTGGTCCATTCAAGAATTACTACAAGATAGTGCCTATGCCGATGCTTTTGAAGGTGGCATTTTCTGTCATAGTTTCTTGAATACATATGATTACCACAGGCTACATACTTCAGTAGCCGGCGAAGTATTAGAGGCTAAATTTATCCCAGGTCAGGTTTATTTAGAAGTTGAACTTACAGTAAATCCTGATGAGGAAGGTAATAAAGAGCCTGCTCGGGCAGTAATACCTAGGCGGCTCTTGGATGCTGAAGATAATACAGGTTATCAATTCGTTCAGTGTCGGGGATTGTTAGTATTGGAATCTGCAATTGGCAAGGTGGCTATTCTCCCTATGGGCATGGCTCAAGTGTCATCAGTGGTGTTTGTAACCCCAAAAGATGAAGGGCATCAGCCTATTATGCTAACGGAAGAAGAAAAAAGTGGTCTGGACTACGACCAGCAAGTGAAGATGCTAAATGAAAAAATCGCAGGCACCCTGAGGGGTAAAAAATTGAGCAAAGGTGAGATGTTCTCATACTTCCAGTTTGGAGGGTCTGATTGTGTAATGGTGTTTGAGCGTAAGGCAAATATCAATGTAACTGCTCAGCCAAATGTTCATTATCCAATTAGAAGTCAGTACGCTACTGCTAATTGTTAAGTTGGAATATAAACAGCGTGGGAGAAGATTACCACGCTGTTTTCAAAATAGCTTAATTAACTGTATTATTGACTTGCTAATTACTTTTCAAGCGAATCTAAACTAAAATCAGCTTCAACCAATGTCCATTATTCCTCATGCCCCTGAAAACAATGCTCTGTCATTTTTTTACAGCAAGTTTTTCTTGTATTTGTAATAATACTCGCTGACTGATTAAGCTACCTTAGCTTGCCTACTAAGTTTTTGTAATCTTCTTTAGGTAAGGCACCTTTGTTTAAAAGCTCTTCAATTTCACTGTTATAAAGTGTTTTAGGAATGCAGCCAAACTCAAATTTGAATAATAGGTTTACTTGCGATAAATAATTATGTGCTGTGGTAAAGTAAGCGATTAGCCCTGTTTCTTTTGCATCTAAGCCTTTAAATGCAAGAGGGCAGTCATCTAAAATTGTTTTATATTTTCTTCTATCACTGTGTTCGATAGCTGTTACTTCTTCAATTTTTTGTAAGTTACTTTCTACTTGTTCAAAGGCAGTAAAAAAACTTCTTTGGGATGGGTCTTCATTGGTGTTTAATTGCTTTAGATTGGTAATGGTTTCTTTGATAAGCTCATCTACAGCACCTTTTAAATTGATATCTATGCTTAAATCTCCAGCTTTGGAATGGGGGTAAAAAAGTTCATATAATGCTGTTTTTGAGTCAAAGTGTATATTTTCTATATTATCGAGATGCTTTTCAAACATTTCAAAGTGCTTAAAGTAGTTTGAAAATATACGTTGTTCCTCGATGATACGTATCTGTTCAGCTGATTGTATAGAACGGTGGTGTACAGCCATAATCCCTAGAGTAGGTATTAATAAACTAAGCACTCCTAACGGAACTTTAAAAGTGTCTATCAAATCAGTAAAACCCTGTGCAGTTGGAGTAAAAGATAAATTTTCGTTTAAATAGATGTTGATGGAGATTGTGAGAGCAATAAT
The DNA here is from genome assembly GCF_028858535.1 of Spartinivicinus poritis. Classification (NCBI taxonomy): domain Bacteria; kingdom Pseudomonadati; phylum Pseudomonadota; class Gammaproteobacteria; order Oceanospirillales; family Zooshikellaceae; genus Spartinivicinus; species Spartinivicinus poritis. The sequence continues at coordinate 9,644 of NZ_JAPMOU010000064.1, read as the reverse complement.
TATTATGATAAATGTTACAGCTTTAGTTGAAGTTTTAGCCATAAAGCTTTTGATTACAACTTGTTGGAGGTTAGAGGCCACCATGAATCCTTCACCCTAGTCACTTAATATTATGCAATAAAACTATAATAGATAGGTCTGGTTATTGTCGCCAATATGAAAAGCTAGCTTTGATTGTTATTAATAGTAAAAGAGCCACAACAACATTCATTTACATGATTGTATTGCTGTAAGGGATGGGCAGTTGGTGATTGCTATTAAAGTCTCTTGCAGCTCAATTGCTGCAAGGGGGGAATGCTATAACCAAAATATTATAGCGAATAGTGTGAAGGCTGCTTCTTAATTTTTCGCATATCTTACTGTTAGGGTAATTTCGTTTTGTTATTAGTAAACGGTAAAGCTAATTATCTATTTTTGCAAATATTTTATATTCTGCAACACCATAAATGACAATCTTAAACTTTTTATTTGGGCTGATGACTTCCCGTTTGGGCTTTGCTAATCCTTTTTTAGTTCACTTTAGGAAAAGTGTACCGCTAGCAAATATTATAATCAGCAAAGATAGAGTAATTATAACCTTTTTCATATTCCTGCCAATAAAGCTCTTATTTGTAACCAGTCGTTTTTAATCTCAGCAATTTTTAATGATTAGTAATAGATGTACATTACTGATAAAATTTACAAAGTTTATGCTCTTTTCTTGCATATTTTGTGCACAAGTTAGGCAGAGTAGTGATAGGTATATGTAACTAGTGAAGAGTGATCAAGAAAAGCGATAAGTTAAAGTGATTGGTTGACCCAGGTGTCATTTTTAGAAGGTGGATTTTATGTTGATTAAGTGCTGCTCGTATTGTGTGCTGGCAATGTTCAGTACCATAGGCTACTCCCTTGAAGGCATTACATTTGAACATAAGGACTGGTACTTAGCTTGTGATAACTCAGGAACATGTCGTGCAGCAGGGTATACGGCAGAAGGTGAAAGTCATCGTTCATCAATTGCAGTAATGTTGACGCGAGAGGCCGGCGAGGATGCACAAGTTAAAGGAAAGATTTTTATTGAGGAAAAGGCAGGTCATTTTGATTCGTTAACACTGACAATTAACAAGAAAAACTGGGGTGGTTTGGTGAGTGATGGTGCGTTGAGTCTGTCTCAAGTAAAAGCACTATTAGATGCTTTACCGAAGAAAAATGTTAACGTTGTATTTAACGACGGTAATACGACTTGGGAGCTATCAGACAAGGGGGCCAGTGCTATATTCAGAAAAATGGATGAGTTTCAACAGAGGCTAAACACACCTGGTGCTTTGGTTGTAAAAGGTAATCAAGCACAAAAACAGCTTTTAGCTCCTCAATCTATACCTCAGATAAAGTTTGCAAAAGTGCATGATGAGAAAACAACTGTAATTAGTTTAGATGATAATCGTTATCGTGAATTGCTAATAGAGTTAATAAAAAATACTGATAAAAAAGCATGTGAAGTAGAAAAGTATGTGGCGTATAAAGATGACTTTTTTTCAAAAATGGAATTTGCTGAGTTAAATGATAATCAAGCAATTGTAAAGATGCTTTGTTGGCACGGGGCATATAACTACGGTTATGGCGTATGGTTGATTAATACTAATAAACCGTATAACCCTAAATTGGTGACAGATTCAGCTACTTATTATCAAGCTGGGCGTGTTGGTCGGGCTCATAAAGGAAGAGGGCTTGGAGACTGTTTTGACCATGAGGAATGGGTGTTTGATGGCAGTGGCTTTCAGTTAGCGCAGGCTTTTGATACTGGTCTTTGTCGATCAGTAGCTGGAGGAGGAATTGACCCTATGTATACCTTTATTAGTAACATAATTAAAGATTGATAATTAAGTGCTGGACAAAAGTGGTTTGTAACTATGAAAAGTATGAAGTGATGACTAGTAACCAAAGGTAGGATAGTATGTCTGGCAATATTGACTCTAAAACTGGTATTGGTTGTTTTGTAGTCATTTGCAGAGAATGATTTCAGAAAATTAAGGTTTGTTTGTGATATACAAAAAATGTAGTCTTACCATTATTTTTGCTGTACTTAGCGGTTATTTTCCATTGGTAAATGCTTTACCAGATACAAGCGATCATATTTTATATCCTGTTGAGGAAGAGGGGGTTGACTTCCAAACTCAGCCTGTAGAGGTGTTTCCCCTCCAACCAAAATTTCAATCTGGTCTGCCAGTTCAGTTCACTCCTGATAGTGCCTATAGGCCTGTTACTGGTAATAATAATGGTGCATATAAAGTTATTGTGTCTTCCTTTGGCGGTTGTTTAACGATAAGTGGTGATAAAGTAATCATTAATAATCATGCTTATTGTGTAGAAGATGAAAGAAGTCTATGGTTGATGACTAAAAAAGGCGAGTTGCGATCTCAAATACTGCCAAGTTTATGCCTTGATGCAGGAAAATACTTTAAAATTGGCTCTACAGTTCAGTTGGCGGGTTGTTCTGGGTATACTCACCAGCAGTGGTTTTGGGATAGTGGTACTTTGCGTAATAAAGCAAACCCAAATTTTGCTTTGGAGTATAATGCTAATGACAGCCAATTGAAGTTAATGCCTTTAAGTGGATCAAGTGAACAGCAGTTTCATTGGTAGTCATTAATAACGTTGTGTGAGTGTGTCATTAATGCTGGCGCACTCTATTTTAGTAAAGATATTCATTGTGGAGAATAACTGGGGATGTATACCTTTATAAGTAAGGGATTATAGTTTTTTATGGCGTTGGGAAAAGTAAGCGACAAAATTAACAATAATAAGGTAGCAGGATTATATTTTTATTGTCTAATAGTGCATGTGTAATATTGTTACCTTATTTTGCGCCTATTTCACCAGAATTTGTTGATTACACATTTGGGCGAGAGTCGTTTACTAAATACTTTAATTACATATTCGTTAGTGGTTTATCGGGCTTATTTCTTATCTGTTATATCTATTAACTTGCTACTTTTGACTTTACCGTTGGGTAGAACTCTTTCCTAAAGCTGAGCATTGCTCATACCTTTATTAGTTATGAACTTCTCAATAAACAATAAACAAGCATGGTAGAATAGCTGACATAATATTCTAATGATTTATTAAACAAGTGTTTATTATAAATCATAGTGATTAAGGGTTGGTTTGATTAATTAGAATTCGTTATTGATTAGGTAGTTGTCAGAACATGCAGTTATTAGGTTTAGCATTTATTGCTGTTGCGCTTATAGGTTTTAACTTTGGTGATAACTATGCGATTGCTTTGTTAGTTATAGGCTGTATCACTACCTGCATGTATTTAATTGCTGATGGTAGAAAAGCAAGCGCCAGGGCTGAAGTAAACGAGTTTACCCTTGATGCTTAGCTAGCTTATTCCTGATCGAGCTAAGCCTGCATTATCAAGCAAGGAACAAGCAATAGGTAACAGTACATAAATAAATATACAAGTTTGCATGAAAACGCCCAGTTTTAAAGTTAAAGCTGGGCGTTTTCATTTGTAAGCAAGTTTTGAGTTACGGCTGAACAGTGATGAACTTCACGGGGCTAGCTTGAGTTCTAGAACGGAAATGCTTGAGTAGCTCTTCAAACTCTTGGTGCACTTGTTGATAGCTTTTTTCCTTTATATGACCAAAGCCTTTTATTTTACTGGGTAGTTTGGCTATTTGGATGGCTATGTCATAATTAAATAAATTGAGTTTTTCCAAAATCAGCTCAATATCTTCTTCATAATTGCTGATTAGCATTTTTTCGAGTTTTCGGTCAGCGGAGTAACCAAAGGGATCGAAGGGGGTATTACGTAGCCATTTGAGTTTCGCTAGCCCTTTCATTATGGGTTTTAGCCAAGGGCCAAACTGACGCTTTTCGGGCAGCCCAGTTGCAGGATTGCGTTTGCTTAGCAGGGGTGGGGCTAAATGAAATGCTACTTTGTAACTGCCTTCAAATTGCTGGTTGATTAATTCCCAAAAATAATTATCGCTATATAAACGCGCTACTTCATATTCATCTTTATACGCAAGTAGTTTCCCATAATTTTCAGCGACTGCTTTAGCTAATTGTTCTTGGCCTTGGCATTTTTTGTGTTCTTTGGCTGCAACTTTTTTAATGAGTTGCTGGTAACGATTAGCATACGCTGCATTTTGATAGGCTGTTAGTAGGGTTGTATATTGGTTAATAATGTCGTCTAGGCTTTTTTCATTGGTTTTTTTGATTGCTTGTTGTGGTGCTGAACTCACTTGCTGCTCTACTGCTGTTAAGTTTTCAGCTGCTTTACGTCCCCAAATAAAGGCAGCCTGATTAAAGCTAACAGCCACCCCATTTAACTCAATGGCTCGCATAATTGCTCGCTCAGGTAAGGGAATTAACCCTTGTTGCCAGGCATAACCAATCATAAATAGGTTGGTTGCGATGGCATCACCTAACAGGGCAGTTGCTAACTGTTGGGCGGCTACTGTGAAGTGCTGCTGGGTATACTGCGCTAATGTGGCTAGCATTGCTTGGTTGGGAAACGCTAAGTCAGGGTTTCTGGCAAAAGTACCTGGCATGGATTGCTGAGTATTGACCACAGCATGGGTGAGGGTTGCTGACAACTTATCTAATGCATCATCACTGTTGGCGACCATAAGATCGCAGGCCAGCAGCAGGTTGACGCTATTCGTGGGGATTCGGGCGGTGGCTAGGGATTGTTGTTCATCAGCAATGCGGACATGGCTGGTCACTGCGCCAAACTTCTGTGCCAACCCTGTTTGATCAAGGGTGGTAACTCCTTTGCCTGCAATATGGGCTGCCATGGCTAAAATGGCACTGATAGTGACTACACCAGTACCACCCACCCCAGTAATTAAAATATTATAGGGCACTTTGCTGCTGGGTAGTTTAGGCTGGCTATTGGGTAAATCTGGTTGTAAGTCGGCTTTTTTTTGTCGGATCCGTCCACCAATAATGCTGACAAAACTGGGGCAAAACCCTTTACTGCATGTGTAGTCTTTATTACAGGCAGATTGGTCTATCATTCGTTTTCTGCCAAACACTGTTTCTTTTGGCACAATGGAAAGACAGTTGGATTGCTCACTGCAATCTCCACAGCCTTCACAAACCTCGGGGTTAATCATTAAACGGTGGGGTGGGTCGATAAATTCTTTGCGCTTACGTCGGCGGCGTTTTTCCGCGGCACAGGTTTGTTGATAAATTAATACACTGGTCCCTGCGTATTCTCTTAGCTGTTTTTGTAGTTCATCTAATTCATCTCGATGATGAAGGGTGGCATTGGGAGCAAAGCCTTGTTGGATATTTATTTGATTGGGATTATCGCTAACGACAACAACTTTTCTTACCCCTTCAGCGTATACTTGTTGGGTAATTTGTTGTATTGACAATTGACCATCGACTGATTGACCGCCAGTCATTGCCACAGCGTCGTTATATAGAATTTTAAAGGTAATGTTCACTTTAGCGGCTACACAAGCCCGGATAGCTAAAATACCCGAGTGAAAATAGGTGCCATCCCCTAAATTTTGAAAAACATGTTTGGTATTAGAAAAAGGGGCTTGGCCAATCCAGGTGACTCCTTCCCCACCCATTTGGGTAAAAGTGTCTGTGTTTCGGTCCATCCAGGTCACCATATAATGACAACCAATGCCAGCCATTGCCCGACTTCCTTCAGGCACTTTCGTTGAAGAGTTATGAGGGCAGCCAGAACAGAAGTGGGGGGTACGACTAAGTCGTTGTTTAGGTTCGGCTAATGCCTGTTGCTTTTCATTCAGCTGCTTAAGTTGTTGTTCAATATTTAATGATTGTCTAAGTAGGGGAGATGAAATATCAGTTAACAGCTGTTGTGCTAATACTTGGGTAATTTGACTAACACTAAGCTCTAACGTTGAAGGCAATAATGGAGGTTGCTCAGGATTAGCTTTACCAATAATTGTCGGTCTGGCTTTGTCAGGCAACTCATACAACAATTGTTTAATTTGGTTTTCTAACAGCGGACGTTTTTCTTCGATAATAATCAATTTATTTAGCCCACTGGCAAATTGCTTAATCTGCATTGGCTCTAAAGGCCATACGACAGCCGCTTTATAGATAGTCAAACCGATTTGCTTGGCTATAGATTCAGTAATACCTAAATCGGATAAAGCCTGGATAACATCAAGATAAGACTTTCCAGCAGTAATAATCCCTATTTTGCTAGTGCTTGTGCGCCAAATAGGGCGATCTAGCTGATTAGCCCTTACAAAAGCTTGCGCAGCTGGCAGCTTAAATTGATGTAAACGGGATTCTTGTTCAGGTGGTGGATCTGGCCAGCGAATATTTAAACCACCTGCTGGTAACGTAAAGTCAGTGGGTAGCATTATTTGAAAATTATTCAGGCCAATATCGACTCGCATGCTGGAGTCCATTACTTCGCCTAAACATTTAAAACCAACCCAGCAGCCACTATAGCGAGAGAGTGCCCAGCCGTATAAACCATATTCAATGATTTCTTGAGCATTAGCTGGGTAAAGTACTGGCATCATTGCATCTATAAAGGCGTAATCACTTTGATGGGGAAGGGTGGAAGATTTACAAGCATGATCATCACCCGCTACAGCGAGGACGCCACCATACTGGCTGGAACCTGCTGCATTAGCGTGTTTGAATACATCTCCCGTACGGTCAACGCCGGGGCCTTTACCATACCAAAGACCAAACACTCCTTGATAGCGTGCGTCTGGAAAGAGTTGGGGTTGTTGAGAGCCCCATACAGCCGTGGCGCCTAAGTCTTCGTTAATGCCAGGAATAAATTCAATCTTATGCTCGGCTAAGTGGTCCTTTGCTTCCCATAAGGCTTTATCAAAGCTGCCAAGAGGGGATCCACGATAGCCTGAAATAAAGCCGGCTGTATTTAGCCCGTGCTGTTTATCTAGTTGGGCTTGCATTAATGGAAGGCGGGTTAGGGCTTGAATGCCCGTTAATAATACTATTCCTTGCTGTTGCTTATATTTATCATCAAGGCTAACCGCTGCGAGTGCCATGGTTGACTCCTATTCATAAGGCTGCTGCAGAACAGTTACCGCTATACCTTTCGTTTTGAGTATATATACTCTGTTACAAACAACCTTTTATAATCTGGTACAAGTTGAGCTGGCTTAATTGCTATTTTTCTTGTTGTTTTGCGTGATAATTAATCAAGGATTGGACAAGATTATTCGAAAGGAGGCGGCTTGGTTTGACATTGTTTTTTGTTGAAAGAGAAGGCTGAAAGCTAATCTAAAACAGATACTTGTTAAGTAGCACATTGTTATTATCCTCATATGCAGGATCACTGCATTATTCTTTTATCTTGTTATACCCTTCACATTGGGTTTATTAGCCGCAACATCCGCTTTGTTCGGCATACTCAGAATGCAGTTAATCGGTAGATTGTTGGGCATTCTTTTATTTTTGTGTTTAATTGTTTGTTTTAACTTATTTTTTCAACCGTTTCCCTTGTGAGGAGTGGTTGCAAAATGAACTACAGGCTAACCAATAAGTAAAAGTACTGTCAATATATCTTGTAGTCTTATAATTCCCAATTCTGAAAATACTCCAGTATCGTCAAAGACTAGTGATATCACCTAACTGCTCGTATAATTCACAACCCTAGACATAAACCAACACTTATTTAGAAAATACTTATGACTGTTCGCACAAGAATTGCGCCTTCACCGACGGGTGACCCTCATGTAGGTACTGCTTACATAGCCTTATTTAATCTGTGCTTTGCACGTCAACACGGTGGTCAGTTTATTTTACGTATCGAAGATACTGACCAGGCTCGGAGTACTGATGCATCTGAACGGATGATTTTGGAGTCATTAAAGTGGTTGGGGTTAGAGTGGGATGAAGGCCCTGATGTGGGTGGTGAGTTTGGTCCTTACCGGCAAAGTGAGCGGGGAGATATTTATCGTCAGTATGCCGAACAGTTAGTCAAACAGGGCGATGCCTTTTACTGCTTTGCTACGCCAGAAGAACTGGATGAAATGCGCAAAGAGCAAATGGCCCGCAAAGAAACCCCTAAGTACGATGGCCGTGGCCTAGCCCTATCTGAAGAAGAAGTACAACGGCGTCTGGCGGCTGGTGAGCCTCATGTGATTCGGATGAAAGTGCCGGCAGAAGGTGTTTGCGTTGTTGATGATAGGCTGCGGGGCAAAATCGAAATTGAATGGTCCCAGGTGGATATGCAGATCTTGCTGAAACAAGATGGCATGCCTACCTATCACTTGGCTAATGTGGTGGATGACCACTTAATGGGTATTACTCATGTGATTCGTGGTGAAGAGTGGATTAACTCGGCACCTAAACATCAGTTGTTGTATCAGTATTTTGATTGGGAAATGCCGCAGCTGTGTCATATGCCACTGTTACGCAACCCAGACAAAAGCAAATTAAGTAAGCGGAAAAACCCCACCAGTATTAACTATTATGAGCGCATGGGTTTTATGCCAGAAGCGCTATTGAACTATTTGGGCCGGATGGGCTGGTCGATGCCTGATGAGAGAGAGCAGTTCTCTCTGCAGGAAATGATCGAGCACTTTGATATACAGCGTGTGTCGCTGGGTGGGCCGATTTTTGACCAGGAAAAACTCAGCTGGTTGAATGGTCAGTGGTTGCGTAAATTAACTGCGGATGAATTTGCAGAGCGGATGCAGCAGTGGGCTGTTAATGAAAGCTACTTAAAGCCAATTATTCCGCTAATCCAAAGTCGAGTTGAAACTTTTTCTGATGCACTACCATTGGCGGGCTTCTTTTTAGCTGGCATGCTGAAAATTGACGAGGTGGATTTTAGTCATAAGAAATTAGACTTAGATAACAGTCGAAAAATACTACAGTTTACGACTTGGACTGTGGAACAGCTGCAAGATTGGAATAAGGATGCCATTTATCAGGCACTGAGCCAGTTAGCCAAGAAGATGGATGTGAAGTTTAAAGAGTTCCTGTTCCCAATCTTTGTCGCGATTACTGGCTCAGGCTCGTCAGTGTCGGTACTGGATGCAATGGCATTACTCGGGCCAGATCTCTCCCGCGCTAGATTACGCTATGGAGCAGAAGTATTGGGTGGTATGTCGAAGAAAGAAGCGAAACGTTGGGAGAAGGAGTTTCGTCAGTTTAATTAGTGTGACTAAACCCAAGTCTGGTTGAAACCAGCCTTGGGTTAATCATCCCTAGCCCTAAAGAATTTGTAGATAAATGCTTGACACAAAAGACATTGCTACATAGAATGCGCACCACATTTCGGGGCTGAGCCAAGCGCGAAAGCACTGAAATAAAGGTTTGAGAAGTGAAAAGCCTAGATGTAAAACAGGTGTATATTCCACGGTTTTACATAAGGCGACGCGAAGCTTGGGGCCATAGCTCAGCTGGGAGAGCGCTACAATGGCATTGTAGAGGTCGGCGGTTCGATCCCGCCTGGCTCCACCAAGTTTTAAAATGCGTCCCCTTCGTCTAGTGGCCTAGGACACCGCCCTTTCACGGCGGTAACAGGGGTTCGAGTCCCCTAGGGGACGCCACTATTGAGTTAAAGTGATGCTAGACTAATAGATCACTTTAACATTTGCGGGAATAGCTCAGTTGGTAGAGCACAACCTTGCCAAGGTTGGGGTCGCGAGTTCGAGTCTCGTTTCCCGCTCCAA
>NZ_JAPMOU010000063.1 GCF_028858535.1 Spartinivicinus poritis | reverse complement strand
TTGATAATCCATTATGAATGCTCGAGTATACAGCTTTTTGCCTGCTAACATAGTCCCCCAGGAATCCATATAGAGCCATAAATATATTATTTACTTTGTCTTTTTCGGCACTAGTCTACTTTTAAGTAGCCTAATTTACATGTTATTTATTTTCTCAACATTACTTTTATCAATAGGCCTTTGACTAACCTATTGCAATAATATAATCAGGCCAATCCTCTTCTTTTACCTGATGCTCAGCTACCATTTGCCCGCGTAGCGAAATACCTGCTTGATGGACTGAATCAGGATCACCACTCACCAGTGGATGCCAGTTTGGTAAAGACTCTCCTTCAGCCAGTAGTCGATAAGCACAACTTGGAGGCAACCAGTCGTATACTTGTGGTTGGGCTGCCCGAACATCCAGACAGCCGGCTACATGCTGCTGCCGATGCTGATAATCCTGGCAGCGACAACTTTGATGATCTAACCACCGACAACTGACTTGGGTGTAATAAACAGCGCCATCGTCTTCATCTTCTAATTTGTGTAAACAGCACAAACCACAACCATCACACAGCGACTCCCATTCCACTTTGTTCATTGCAGACAGGGGCTTGGTTTGCCAGAAAGGTAATGGCTTGGCCATTACACCGGGTCTCCCTTAGACAGAAACTCCTCTGGAAACTCAATGAGATAGTCGTCTTTCGCAGGCGGCATCTGGAGATAAAACCCCTTTTCATCAATGTCTTTCATTACCTGGCTAGCTTCCACTCTTGCTAATGATTTTTCTGGAGTCAGCAGCAAATCCATTACATGCTCTGGTTTACCAAATAATTGCAATAAAGCCTCAGGCACTTCAGATAATTTCGCCTGCTTTGCCGCATATAAATACATTTCATCTTTGTTAGGGCTTTTGTAAATAGAAACAATTTGTTTGTTCATAACCGTACTACATTGCTGTTGCTTTGCCAGTTGCCTTAACTCCGCCAGTAACGACTCGCCCAGTAACTGACGACGCCAGGACTGTAAATTATCAGGCCAGTTAAAATGACCATCTGATAACCCACTTCTTATTAGTGCTTCTAGCTGCTTTTTTCTAATCACCAACTCTGGGGGCAAACTAAGCGTTGTAGCCAAGTTTGCTGCCAGCTTTTTAACTTTAGTAATTAAAGGTTTGCTCGATTTTGGTAAAGGCTTAGGTAATCGTTTGGGCCACTGACCTGCAGGCTCTGCCGATGCTTTAGCAATAATACCACAAATCGTGCGACCCTCCCGAGCTACCTGGTCTTTACGAATGCCACGCACTTTGTCCAGCTGTACCAGCTTGCGAGGTTTAATCCGGGCTAACCACCACAGCTGATCATCCGTCAAGAGGCGATGACGGGGAATATCCCGCTTCCTTACTTCTTTTTCTCGCCAGGCCGCTAACTTTCGCAAAATAGCCAGCTCACTGCGACGCAGTTTCCAGGCTAATTTAACTTGTTGATAGGCATTCTCGGGTAAGAGAGGATTAGCCGCTTGCTCAATAAGTTGTTGACACTCCTCTTGTAACCAGCCAAGTCTTTGTTGTGTATTTAGCTGATTCAACAATGGCTGATAGAGTTGCCACAAGTAATGTACATCTAATGCTGCATAAGTAATTTGTGCATCCGATAGCGGTCGCTGTAACCAATCTGAGCGTGTTTCATCTTTAGCTAACTGAATACCCAATAGTTCAGTCACCAGGCGTTGATAGCCCACTGATGGCCCCAACCCCGAAAATGCTGCAGCCAACTGGGTATCAAACAGTGGTACGGGGAGTGTCCCTGTTAACTGTTGAAATATTTCCAGGTCCTCACTGCAAGCATGTAACACTTTGATGACTTGCGGGGCTGCAAGCACCTTGGCTAAAGGCTCAAAGTCAGTGACTTGCAAGGGGTCAATAAAAAATACCTGTTCAGCTGTTGCCAGCTGAATCAGACCTGGCTTTGCATAAAAAGTCTGGCAGCGGAAAAACTCAGTATCCAACGCTAAATGTGGCTGCTCTAACCAGGCAAGGGCATGCTGGGCTAAAGCCTCATTGGTTGTAATCCAGTGAGGAGAAGCAGGTGAATGCAATGTATCAGTCATTGATTAACCAGGGTTTACGTCCAGCCAATGCATGAGCTAACGTTCCACCATCGACATATTCCAGCTCGCCTCCCAAGGGAATACCATGCGCAATTCTTGATAATCTAACAGGTAAGCCCTGGAGCTGGTCTGCAATATAATGAGCGGTGGTCTCACCCTCTACGGTAGGGTTAGTGGCCAAAATCAACTCTTCAACCTGGTCTTGTTTTACCCGCCTAATCAACTGGTCCAAGCCCAGCTGCTCTGGACCAATTCCTTCAAGTGGTGACAAATGCCCCATTAGCACAAAATATAAACCGTTAAAGCCACCCGCTTGCTCAATCGCCAATACATCAGCGGGTGTTTCAACAACACAGATTGTTTCCCGTTGCCGCCGGCTGCTGCTGCAAATAGGGCAAAGTGAGGTTTCACATAAGGTTCGGCATTGCTGACAATTGCCTACCTGATTTGCAGCCTGCTGCAAACTATAAGACAGTTGCAATGCGCCTTGCCGGTCACGCTCCAGTAAGTGCAGTGCCATCCGTTGGGCTGATTTGGGACCTACACCGGGCAAACAGCGAAATGCAGCTATTAATTCAGAAATTAAAGGACTAAAAGACATAGGTGTGCTGTAACTGTCGACTAATGCACGAGAGGGGCACCACTAGAGTGCGTTACCCCTACCTCTCTGGCTGCTAAAATGGAAACTTAAAACCCTCAGGTAGCTTCATACCACCTGTCAGGTTGGCCATTTTATCTTGATTATTTTTTTCTACTTTACGTACTGCATCATTAACTGCAGCCGCAATTAAATCTTCAAGCATTTCTTTATCTTCTTGCAGCAAGCTAGGGTCAATATTCACTCGCTTAACATCATGGCGGCCTGTCATCACAATACTTACCAGCCCAGCACCAGACTCACCTGTCACTTCGGCATTGGCCAGTTCTTCTTGCACTTTTTGCATTTGCTCTTGCATTTGCTGGGCTTGTTTCATTAGGTTGCCCATACCACCTTTAAACATATAAAAACCTCATTTTGCTTTGGCTAAATACCAGTAATGCTTAAGAGTCGATTGGCATTACTGAGTTTTCGACGATTGTAGCAGAAAAGTGCTGCATTAATGCCTGCACATTTGGGTCGCTAATAATACTTTGTTCTGCTGCAGCTTGTCGCTCCCGTCGCTTCCGGGCACGATATGCGGCTGGGGTTTCTGCTTTAGTTGCTGTTACCTTATCAAGTGATACTTGAATTTCAGTAGCAAAATAATGAGATAGCGCCTGGCTCACCCGCTGAATCTGGCTGTCATTCAGTAATACCGTATGTTCTTTGGCAATACGAAAATACCAAAGCCCGGCAGTTATCTCGACCAGCTCCATTTGCTGAGCAATGGCATTAGCCGCACCACTGATTGATAACTGAGCATAGAGTTGCGGCCAATCTTCTGGCTTTACAGTGGTTAACGTAAATGTTTTTGCTACCTCTTCTTTAAGCATAGTCGCCGAAGCAGCAGGTTTAACCATTTCTGAAGTCGTTAACGTTGCTTCAACAGGTACTGCTGTTGCGGCAATGGCTTGCTTAAGCGCAGAGGTATTATCTACCTTTGTACTCGCTTGAGTTGCAGCAGCCCCAGTCATTGGTTGTTCCGCGCCCACAGCAGGAGTGGGGTAACTGGCAACTGGCTGCTCTGCTATAGGTGATGGTTGTTGATATGCACTGGCTGCGGAGTAGTCTTCATAATCCGGCACCATCGCTTCTGCATATTGTTGGTAGCTGGCCAGCTCAGCAGCAGCATCACTTGTCATTGTTGCCTGACTCACTTGCCCTGATGGCTGGTTAACATCGGTTTGACTGATATCAGTCACAGCTTGCTTGTATCCTGCAGGCTCTGGACTTTGCTCCAACCCACTAGCAGGTAACGCCTGTACCACAGCATTGGCAGGGCTTGACTCCACCACCTGTTGAGAAGTAGTAGGTTCCGTATGTTTAGGAGACACTGGCAATTGCTGAGGCTCTAGCGACTGTTGAGGCTCATTAGCAATGGTTGATTGACCAGGTAGGCTATTGGCTTCTAAGGAGTGAGTTTCCATAGAATTGGTTTCTGCTGCACTTGATGTATTACTGCCTTGGCCAGGCTGACAGACCTTATCATTGGACTTGTCATTGGCCTTATCAATGGGTGGTTCTTCAGTGCCAGGCAATGGCTGAGTCGGAGGTACTACTGGGCCTTGCTGAGGGCGAAAAGCCAGCATCCGTAACAATACCATTTCAAACCCTGAACGAGGGTCTGGTGCAATCGCTAAATCCTGCCGCCCTTGCAAACCAATCTGATAAAACAGTTGTACATCTTCTGCCGTCATGTCAGTGGCTAATCCCAATATTTGCTGCTGATCACCCTGACTGTTGTCGACAGCATCTGGCACCATTTGCGCCAACGCAACCCGGTGAAACACGGACAGCATATCTGCTAATACACTAATATAGTCAGGGGCAAATTCTGCTAAGTGAGCAACAGCCGCTAAGACAGCGACAGGCTGCTGACTAGCTAAAGCCTCAACTACTCGATAGACCTGCCGCTGATCAATCGTGCCTAACATGGCAGCGACTTTATCTTCTGTCACCTGGCCATTACCAAAAGCGATGGCTTGATCCGTCAGGCTTAATGCATCCCGCATACTGCCATCCGCAGCTCGACCTATTTGCCACAGTGCTGTTGACTCATAGCCTACCTGCTCGGCTTCCAACACCGTTGTCAGATAATCAACTATCCGCTCTGGCGACATATTTTTCAGGCCAAACTGTAAACACCGAGACAAAATCGTGATTGGCAGTTTTTGCGGGTCTGTGGTTGCCAACAAAAACTTCACATGAGGTGGCGGTTCTTCAAGGGTTTTGAGTAATGCATTAAAACTGTGAGCTGACAGCATATGCACCTCGTCAATCAGGTATACTTTAAACCGACCACGGGTAGGCGCATACTGCACATTATCCAACAGTTCGCGGGTATCCTCTACTTTGGTTCGGGATGCCGCATCCACTTCTAGCAGGTCAACAAAACGTCCCTGGTCGATTTCCTGACAGGCAGAACATTGGCCACAAGGCTCCGAGCTAATACCCGTTTCACAGTTCAAACATTTGGCTAAAATACGAGCAATGGTGGTTTTCCCCACCCCTCGCGTGCCAGTAAACAAATAGGCATGGTGTAACCGGCCATGATCCAATGCATTAATTAATGCCTGGAGTACATGATTTTGTCCAACCATAGCTTTAAATGTTTTTGGCCGCCACTTTCTGGCCAATACCTGATAGCTCATTTAGCTGCCTGAAATCGCTGATTGATGAGATGTTGCATACTACTTTACCTACCGCAACAGATAAAACCTCTCAGTATATCAAACTTTGCTTTTACGCCTAAGAGTTTACTAAGGGACATGCACCTGTAGGATAATATGGAAAGCCTAATGACTGCGTCATTTCTATTATCAGATACCAGGCAAAAGGATACTTGAGTTGCAAGGTCGATACTGCTTTAATAGGCTCACAATATTGACCACTGATGCTATTTTTATACATAAAGTTTGACTATATTGAGCGCTGGGTAAATGGCTATTGGCCAGCAAAAAACTTTAAAACATAAGCAGTACTCAGTAACTTTTAACAGAAAAATATAGACGTTAACTTATTATCAACTAATTCAACATACATCAAGAATAGGACTGACGTCCTTGCCAACCTGCTAACCTAAGCAAGGTGGATTCCGGTGACGGAGATGTGGCATGGCCCCATTGAAATGCGATAGCGCATCAAGGCCAAGCAACTAAATAGGCTCTCTCAAACCAAACGTCAGTTCTCTGTTTAAGTAGCAGGAGAACACGATGATCAACCAACACCTTTTTCAGCATACCAATACAAATGCCTTTGCTCCTTTGCCCAAGCCTGCGGATATTACCTCTCAACAGGAGCTTGCTGAATTTGCTGGTCATGTTGAGCACCAACAGTATCACTGCCTGCTCTATTACTGGGCCAGCCAACTGTGGATTAAACAACCGAGGCGCCACAGCAAACCATTCTGGGTAGTGTATGTTGAATACCGCGACCATACGCGTAGTTGCTGCTACCAGCCATTTTACTTTGGCAGTTTACCCTTGGCTCGCCAGTTTATCCGCCAGCAAGTCACTCACTGTCAGCTGCCGGGTATTTCCCCTAAAGCCACCCGAGAGTCTCCCATTAAACGTGCGCATTAAGCAGTAGCAGAGGAAGCAAAAAAATCTGAAAGAAACCCAACCCAAAGGGTTTCTTTATAGGTATACCAGCAACTTAGAGATACATAAGTAATGCGTTACTTATCTCTGGTTTACACCCTGAGTAGCTTGTTGTTGAGCACCTTGCTCAGCCAAATACTAGCGGCAGAAAGTCACTGGCTATCTAATAATGGCTTTAACCTGACCAACAGTACTATCCCAGCAGAGAAAATTTTTCACGGTGGGCCACCCCGTGATGGTATTCCCGCTATTGACCAACCTCAGTTTGTGAAAGCAGCACAAGCTCAAGCCTTTCTAAAGCCTGAAGATCGAGTACTCGGTGTAACAATCAATGGCCACAGTAAGGCCTACCCAATTAAAATCCTGAACTACCATGAAATCGTTAATGACACGATTAATCGCCAGCCAGTCACAATCACCTACTGTCCACTATGTGGTACAGGTATGGTCTTTTCTGCTGAAGTGGCTGGGCAAGCATTAACGTTTGGTGTTTCTGGACTACTGTATAACAGTGATGTGTTGTTATACGATCGAGAAACCGAATCTCTTTGGTCGCAAATACTATCTAAAGCAATTACAGGACATTATCGAGAACAAACCCTTAAGCGATTACCAGTGAGTCATACGACTTGGGAGGAGTGGCAACAGCGTTATCCTCACTCTTTGGTGTTATCAACTAAGACTGGTTACCAGCGCCAATATCAACGCTCACCCTATGGAAACTACGACAGTATTAGAGATGTCTTTTTTCCTGTTACCGCTTCCAGTAACCGTTATCATCCTAAGGAGCTCGTATTAGGCATTGAAATAAATGGTCAACACAAAGCTTTCCCTTTCGTTGAGCTAGACAAATATTTACGGCAAAATAAACTAACGACACTTGATACCCAACTCAACCAGCAACCGATTACCATTCGTTTTAACCTAACCCACCGTACAGCCAATGCCTTTGCAGCAAATGGCAAAGAAATTCCTACGGTCATTGCTTATTGGTTTGCCTGGTATGCTTTTTATCCTTCAACAGCCGTTTTTCAAGCGGAAGGCCAAACCAATTAGCGACTCTGACAGCTAACCGGCTTTCAAAATAAGGTCTATGCTTAACAGTAAATTCAATGCTGTTAAGCCTGTTCAGGTCAATCAACTAATGACTTAATAGAATCAACAGATTGCAAACAAATAAATACAACAGCAGTAGACTTATTTATGTGTTGTTGAAATAACCAGGGAGGACATCTACATGTTAACGCACACGGTAGTGGCAGGTGATACCTTAGGGCGTATTGCTAAGCAATATTATGGTGATGCCATGCGCTATCCAGAAATTGCCAAAGCCAATCAATTAGAGGACATTAATCGCCTGGAAATAGGTCAACAATTGGTTATACCTAATATAGAGCAAACGCAGCCTGTCAAACAGCAAGCGGCCACAAGTGAAGTGGATACCGAAGAGACAGGCAGCCTCATTAGTTTATCACAGCTGCAACAAATTCTTCCCCGAACTAAAGAAGAAACATTGTCCCATTATTTTTCTGCAATTAACCGCTGCCTTCATAAATACCAAATCAACACCTCACTCAGAATAGCCCACTTTATTGCTCAAATTGCCCATGAAAGTGGTGGATTACGCTATGTGAGTGAAAACCTGAATTACAGTAAAGAAGCACTGATTCAGGTATTTGGTAAATATTTTCCCAATGATAACCTGGCCAGCCAATATGCCCGCAACCCCGAAAAAATAGCTAACCGAGTGTATGCTAATCGAATGGGTAATGGTAATGAAAGTAGCGGTGATGGTTGGCGTTATCGAGGCCGTGGTTTTATTCAGTTGACTGGAAAAACGAATTATCAGTCTTATAAAAAAGACAGTGGAGTCGATGTAGTCAGCATGCCCGATGAAGTCGCTCAAAACCCAACGGTTGTCGTAGATGCTGCTGGCTGGTACTGGAATAAAAACAGCTTAAATCGCTATGCCGATCAAGACGACATTCGTACCATTACTCGCCGTATTAACGGCGGCCTAAATGGCTTGGATGACCGTCAGCATTACCTCACCCAGGCAAAGCAAGTACTAGGCTGTTAAACTCTGGATTGTAAAAAGCTGCTATCACCCATGTAGCCACAAGCTGCATGGGTATACTCCAAAGTTCCACTTGCCTAACGCAGTAATTCATCTTAGGATAGAAGCCCTCTTCTTTTCATACCCTGAATCTACATTCAGCAACAATTAAATATATTGAACCTGAGTAATAAGGCCTGAAAAACAGGGCCTAAGATACAAGGCTTAAGAATAAGTAGTGTTTTAGTCTACCAGGACTGTAGGTAAGTTTAGCGATGAGTGGTTACTCACAGCAAACTCTTATTCAAATAGTATAAAAAGGTGTAATAGTTTACCTTTTTCCTGCACACCCCTGGCATCATTTTTTGTTCATCACCGGTTAGCAAGACACGATGAATTCAAAACGCTACTGGAATTCAAGGCACCACTGATAGTAGTTCAGCATGCCGAATTTTTGGCATTTTCAGTAAACGAGGTTGTATTTGTGACTGCCACTGATAATCAACGAATGGGTATTATTTCTGCTCTTATTGCTTTCTTTATTTGGGGAACCGCACCACTCTACTTTAAGTGGGTAGCAGACGTCCCCCCACCGGAAGTACTGGTGCACCGGGTGATCTGGTCAGTAATTTTACTGCTGCCACTACTCTGTTTCACTCGACAGCTACGCAGCGCCTTCTCTTTATTAAAAAACAGACGACAGTTTAGTGGCCTGTTACTGTCCTCTACATTAGCTGCTTTAAACTGGCTGACGTTTATCTGGGCTATTGCCAATAACAAAGTGCTGGAAACCAGTTTGGGCTACTTTATTAACCCTTTAACAACCCTATTACTGGGCTATCTGTTTTTAGCTGAGCGCCTCTCTAAAAGACAATACTTTGCCGTATGCCTAGCCATTGCCGGTGTAGCAGTTGAGCTATTAAGCTTGGGTAAGCTGCCATTAGTTGCGCTAATATTAGCCTGCAGTTTCAGTGTTTATACGCTTATACGTAAAAAAATTCAGGTGCCCGCCATTCCTGGGCTCTTTATTGAAACATTGCTGATGCTACCAATCGCCGCAGGCTATTTTATCTATCTGCTAAATACTGATACTAATTACTTTAACTGGCAGCAGCTGGAACACTATAAGTTGATCTTCGCTGGCCTAATCACAACTATTCCACTGCTATTCTTTGCTGCCGCAGCCACACGGCTCCCCTTATCGACTATTGGTTTTATTCAATATATCAGTCCAACCATGACTTTTCTGATGGCTATTTGGTTATTCAACGAACCCTTTAGTTTACCCAGGTTGATCTGTTTCTTTCTGATTTGGACTGGGCTGATTATTTACAGCTTTGATATGAAGTGGCAGCAAACACCCGCAAAATGCACCGAATAGACATAGTGTTTTAGGAGTACACTCGTTCCTTAGATAATTATTGCCCATAACTATCAGGTGATAGTTGCTTAGTTGGCAAGTCATTTATAAAATTACGTAAGAACTTACGTAATAAGTTAAATTAAATGCAGGATTTCATCTCTGAACTTGGCTCCCAAGCATTAGGCAGCCGTTTAAAGCGGCTAAGTGACCACTTTATGCAAGAAGTAACCGAGATTTATCAAACCACTGCGGTTGATATGCCTCCTCGGTTATTTCCCCTATTGAATTTACTCGCCAGGCAGCAGGCGCCTATCAGTACCCTTGCTGAATTGCTGGGTGTCAGCCACGCTGCGGTCAGCCAAATGGCAAACACCCTGATTAAGTTAGGGTTAGCCACTAAACACAGTGATAGTCAGGATGAACGTCGCCAACTATTAACTCTCACCCCCAAAGCGGAACAACTAATACAACAATTGCAGCCAGTGTGGTTGGCCATTAAAACAGCCATAGATGAATGTATTGATAGCAGCCCACATAATTTACTCGAGGCATTAAAAGACATGGAGCAAGTGCTTAACGAAAAAAATCTACAACAACGAGTACAGGAAAAACTCGCCAAGCCCACTCTTGATATTACCATTGTCGGCTGGCAACCCACATATAAGCAGGCTTTTTACCGGTTAAATCGACAATGGGTTGATGAGTATTTTGAGTTTTTACCCCTGGATAAACAACAGCTGGAACAACCAGAGAATTACTACTTACTTTCTGGTGGGGTGATATTTTTTGCTCTCATTAATCAGCAAGCAGTTGGCACTTTCGCGTTGTACCCTACTCAGCCCGGTGTTTATGAGTTATCAAAAATGGCGGTTGATCCAACATACCAAGGCTGCAACATTGGCCAACGCTTAATTGAGCATGCTATCGCCCAAGCTAATTTGTTAGGCGCAAAAAAAATTATCTTGGAAACAGCATCTAAATTAAAACCTGCCTTAGCGCTGTATCAAAAAATGGGGTTTACTGTTTTACCGCATCCTGAAGGTGAAGCTCGATTTACCAGAGCTGATGTTTATATGGAGCTGGATCTATAAGAGACCTCTCGGATTTATTGTTGAGACAAAGCAGTTATGCAAGACGTTATTTTTAACAAATTTAATCACCCTGCCAGGCTGGCTTTTTTTGCGGGTGCCAGACAAACGATTCCATTGCTTATTGGAGCTATTCCGTTTGGTATTATTTACGGCACATTGGCTATTAACCAAGGCTTATCTCCCCTCGCAGCACTGGCCATGTCAATTTTTGTCTATGCTGGCTCCAGTCAGTTTATTGCGGTTGGTCTACTCGCCGCAGGCACGAGTATTCCTATTATTATTCTCACTACTTTTATTGTGAATTTACGACATATGCTGTATGCAGTGACGTTGTTGCCTTTTGTTAAATCACTACCACAAAAGTGGCGCGCACTATTAGCCTTTGGTTTAACAGATGAAACCTTTGCTGTAGCAGCTAAACGTTATTTTGACGACCAGAAAAAAAATCACTCACCTGTTGCTGGTCATTGGTTTTACCTTGGCTCCATGACAGCTATGTATCTTAATTGGGCGCTTTGTACCTTAATTGGGATTACAGTAGGAAAAGCCCTGCCAGACATGCAAAACTGGGGATTAGACTTTGCGATGTATGTCACCTTTATTGGTATGGTAGTCCCTTATTTAATCAAACGCCCTCAGTGGGCTGCCGTTGTCAGTGCTGGTTTAGTAGCAGTAGTGGCTCATCCACTGCCCCATAAAGCAGGATTAATTATTGCCGCCTTAACAGGCGTTATTGTTGGGGTGCTTTGCGAACGGTTTATTTGCCCAAAGAATAAGGTAACTAAATAGTGAACGAGATTATTCTGATCACCGGTATGGCTGCGGTTACCTTTTTTATTCGTTATGGTTTATTTGCTGTAGCCGGCCGATTTCACTTTCCTGCCTGGCTCTCTCAGGCATTAACCTATGTACCACCTGCTGTATTAACGGCAATTATTGCTCCAGCTTTGTTAATGCCATCAGGCCAGCAAATTGAGCTATCACTGGATAACAACTATTTACTTGCCGGCATAATGGCTATATTGATCGCCTGGTTTAGTAAAAACCTACTCGCCACCATCGTATTAGGTATGGCTATTTTTGGGGCTTTACAGTGGCTTTAGTGCTGCATTATTTTCTTTACTTATCCACTAGCAAACCAATAGCAGATAGTTGCTCACATAAAGATTGCATGGCTAATAATATACGAGGGGTGGGCCGTAAAATATGATCAGCTTCCAGGTAAATCACCTGGTTTTGCTGAATAGCGGGCAGCTGTTTTAATTGCGCAGACCAGCCATTTTGTTGAGCACTGCTGGGGGCTACCACTACAGAGGGTGAAGTCACTAATAATTGTTCAATACTGATGATAGGAATCAGGGGTGCTAAATCAGCAAAGGGGTTAACACCACCACAACTTGATATCACATCATTAATAATATGATTTTTATTAACTGTCATTAACGGGGTTTGACTGACCAGAAAGAAGACAGTTGGTTGCTTTTTTTGCTGATTCTTTTTTGTTGAATACTGCGTGTGAATTTTTTTTAAGCGTTGTCTGAATTTTTCTGCTGCACGGTTAGCCGTTTCCTCTACACCCGCCAACTTTCCTAACGCTTCCAATTGCTCCGGAATAGCGATTAGCCGAGTCGGCTCTGAAAAATAAATCGGATACCCCTGCCGTTGCAAGGTTTGAATACCCGCATTGGCGTTTCCACTTCGCCAGGCCACAATCAAATCGGGCTGTAAACTGATAATGGTTTCTACTGCAATAGCATCAAACCGCCCTACCTGAGTGATTTGTTTCGCTTGCGTAGGGTAATTACTATAGCTAATGACCCCGACGACTTTATCACCAGCACCTGCTGCAAATAATAGTTCTGTCGTATGAGGCGCTAAACTAATGATACGTTTGGCTGGCGATGACAGCTTCACCCATTGCTGGGCATCATCTTTAACAGCAATTACTGTACTCGCCGATAGCTGGCTGGAATAAGTGGCCACCCAGAAAAACATACCTATACCAACAACACCCGTTAATAAGTAGCTAACGAGCTCTTTAAAGCGCCCGTAGTATTTAATGCTCATAACACTTCAAGCTGGGCAACAATAAATTGATCCAGCTCCTCAGCCGTAAAAGGCCAACCTAACTCGGCCTGCTGATTTGCCAGAGCAATTACGGGGATGCGGATGCCGTAACGATCAAATAGCTTTGGATCAAAGGCAATTTCTTGAGTAGTAATGGTTAAATGATAGCGTTCAGCCACTGGCTGTAACAATGCCAATGCTTGATCACATAAATGACAACCAGTGGTGGTATACAAGATAACAGAGGGCATAACAATCACTTAGCGGCAAATAGGCCGCTAAGTGTAGCGAAGTCAGGGAGCTTGCACCATCCTCTAACGGGTTAATGGCTCTAGCAGTTTCTGGCTAACGTCGGCTAACCGAGGGATCAACACCCCTTCATCAGCAAACAGGTCTTCAGCTTTAGTCAATAACGCTTGTAGTAAGTTAACTGGCTGGTTGAAGCGCTCTGCCGCTTTCAAATAGGTTTGCTGCAGTTGCTCCACATATTCTGCTAACGGCTGTAAGCCTGCCGCTGCACTGGGAAGTCCTGCAACTGACTGGTAAGTATCAGTCGCTTGCCGTACTTCTGCGGAATATAAATTAAGTGCAAAGCCTTGTAATTGTGAGGTATCAAAGTTAAGTGACAAGGCTTTTTCAAATGCTGTGGCGATGTCACCTTCATAAAAGTCATTGGCGAGGGTAAACACGTCATTGAGTAAACCATTGATGGCCTCTTGTTCTTCCAGATCCAACTCTCCATTAATAGCGAGCTGAAACTGTTGATGCTGGTAGTACTCAAAGCTTTCTTCTGTAGCAAATGTTTGTCTGCCATTGTGATGAGCTTGAGCACGACCAACAAACGATTGGTAAGCTTCCAGAGCAGAAGCCTGAATAGTGACCACATCGCCATCACGGGTGGTCACCTTGAATGAAAAATCTTGCTGACTCAGTACACTGGCTGTTTGTACATGACTGGTTAGCTGACTACCTGACAAATCCGGTACAGTGACTGGTGCAGTCTCAACTGGGGTTGTAGTTGCTGGTGACTCACTACTGGTTGTTGTAGGTAAAAAGTGTTCGCGAAGCTGTGCTAATCCCCGCTCAATTTGCTGAAATGCGTTATCCACCCCCTGATCAATAGTTTCTGATAAACCACCCAATGCTTCCAGGACTTCCTTCGCTTCTGCAAATCCTTGCTGAACCCCTGTAATTGCCTGGTCAAATAAGCGGGTTAGCTGCTCTTCAGTGGCGCCATTGGCAGCCTCCTTAGTGAGCCGACTAGCCACAAACTGCAATACATTCCCTGCTACCGTATTGGCAGAGAACTCATTGACTGGCCGTACTTTTGTAATTGAGGGGTCTGGCTCTGCCAGGTTATTCAATGATGAAGGTACAACAGACTGACTCTGCTCAAGCGCTTTATGGTTTTGAGAAGATGTTTGCTTATCAAGCCCTTGATACAACGACTGTAACAACCCATTGGGCTGGTTAAATGATGTGGGGTTAAATGACATATGAGCCACCCTTAATCTAGTAGCAGTTCCTTAACAAAGGTATCGGCACGTTTTTTTAAACACTTGAACCATTAGCTATAATAATTTTGTTTGACTTAACCAGCCCTTATCACCGATGGTTTCTAAAATGAAAAACAACTATGGCTAAACTTTCCCGCCAGCAACTGTTAGCACAATTAAAACTACCACCCAACGCCACTTTAGAAGACATCAAAAGGGCCTACCGATATCATGCAAAGCGGCTCCATCCTGACAAAAACCCCAGTCAAGACACCACTGAAGCATTTCAGCAGCTACAGCAAACATATCGTTTATTAATAAAAGATTTTCAGCAACCTTCCCTGACAATATCTGAAAACCACGTTGAATCAGCCATTGATATTACTGAACAAGTAAAGCGCAACCAACAGCAGCTTGCAAAAACTTATGGTGTGAATACTCCCACCACAAAATCATCCGATCTGTCGTCAACGACTGCAACAGGGGCACTACCCTTACCTACCTGCCAACGCTGTGGCCAGTGTAAAATCAACTTAACTAAACGGCAGTTTCACCAAGTAATAGGAATGCTCTATAAAAGCCGTCAACGACAAGTTGAGGGTGTTTGGTGTTTAAGTTGCAGCTGGCAACTAAGTTTATGGTACAACTGCCTTAACTTAATATTAGGATGGTGGTCACTACCGACAGGGCCCTGGCACACTTTAAAAGCCTTTTGGCATAATGCCACCAATGGCTATCAACCAGACAAACAACTTGAGCTTTTATTTACTTTAGTTAAAGCCCTTTATCAACATCATGATTATGGCAAAGCGGTTAATTTTGCTTATCAACTATTGTCGCTTACCCCCCCACCCAGTCGGATCATCCAACAAAGCTGTTATCGGTTGTTAGACAACCTAGGTAACCCTCTCAAGCCAGCTCTTCCTAATTTATTTCCCTGGTATTGGCCTGTCAGTCATGGTGGATTAATTTTATGTTTACTTATCCTCATCATCACACCATGGGTTATTAACATTGCCCTACAACCGTCTTATCTTCCATCAGAGCCTTTTAAAATTCGGCCTACACCACTTTATACTGATGAACGACTAGGCTTACATTACACCCTAACAGAAACCAAGCTTTATACCGCGGCCAACCTAACCAGTCCCGTCAAAGTATTATTAGCTAGTTACCATCCAATTAAAGTGACTAAAGTCATCGATAAAACGTGGCTACAAGTGATTTATAACAAGAAGCCTTATTTTGCCCGTGAGGCGCTCATTGGTTTTGGCGATGCCCACACAGCGAAAAAGCTGAATTGTAATCAATACCCTCAACGTAAGCCGTTTAGTGGCGAGTTAATGGGTAAGCAAGTTGGTCAGCAGGTGCTTAAATTAACCAACTTATTCAATCAGGATGCAGTCATTACTTTTTATAGTGGTAAACAGCCCGTGCAAAAAGTGCTCATTGATGCCGATACAACCACTACTCTACCCCATTTACCTGCAGGTATTACCCACCTAAGTGCTACATTTGGCAAATTTTATAATCAAGCCTGTGGCCAGTTTACCTATATTACAGGCACAATAAGCCAAAATATCACGCTCTTTGGCCAGCAAGCGGAATTATCATTAAAACCTTCTTCTTAGGGGTTTTTGCTTTCGTTGAAATAGGCCTTAGGGCACCAACTCTGGACTCGCTATGGATTTCTCTTTTTACAATCAACTGCTGTTAATTTTTGCCTGCTCTGTCATGGCAATTGCTGTACTGAATAAACTGCGGATGCCGCCTATTTTAGGTTACCTGGCAGTAGGTATTATTCTTGGCCCTGCAGTCAGCGATAGCATTGCTGATTACCAAACTATTGCCTTATTAGCTGAAATAGGTGTTGTATTTTTACTGTTTTCGATTGGCTTGGAGTTTTCTTTTGCGCAGCTGACTGCTATGCGTCGAATGGTATTAGGTTTGGGGGGCGCTCAAGTACTCTCAGTCACTGCTGTTATATTTCTGATTGGGTGGTTATTGCAACTACCGATAGCCATTGCGCTTCTTGCCGCTGCTGGTATGGCACTTTCTTCAACGGCCATAGTTTCAAAAGAACTGACTGAGCATAACGAGTTAAGAACAGAGCATGGCCAAACCACTATCGCTATTTTAATTTTTCAGGATATTGCTGCTGTATTATTTTTAACCTTAATTCCCGCCTTAGGTAATGACAGTTATCAAGCACTTGGCCATGCGGTGTTGCTTGCTTTAGGGAAAAGCATAGGGCTTTTTATTGCCATGTTGCTTATTGGTAAATTCTTATTACCCAAGTTATTTCATGAGGTTGCTACTGTTCGTTCCCAAGAGCTCTTCCTACTCACTGTGTTAGTCATTGCTCTATTTGCAGGATGGATTACCCACTTTTTATCCTTATCAATGGCATTAGGAGGCTTTTTAGCTGGCATGATGCTAGGTGAAAGTCACTACAGACACCAGATTGAACATGATATCAGACCCTTCCGGGATGTGTTGCTAGGGCTGTTTTTTGTCTCAGTGGGTGCCATGCTTAACTTGCACTTATTTGCTCAAAACTGGCTTATTATTCTCCTCGCTACCGCTAGCCTACTATTAGTCAAAAGCTTATTAATTACCTTGCTTGCTCAATTATTTGGCCAACAACGAGAAACTGCATTAACCACCGGCCTTTACCTCTCACAAAGTGGTGAGTTTTGTCTAGCGTTGATCGCTTTAGCGGGTAAGCAACAACTGGTTGACCAGGAAACACAATCTATTCTGTTAGCCGTGAGTATTTTGTCCATGGTCACTACCCCTTTTCTAATTCGCTATAGCAGTTTAATTATTAAATGGCTATATCCCCAGTCTCCTATTACACCAGCCGATACTCATGAAGAAGAAATTGCTCAGCTCGCCCATACACTGAATCAACATACGATTATTTGCGGTTATGGTCGGGTGGGGCAATCTATTGGTCGATTTTTAAAACAACAACAGCTGCCTTATACTGCTTTGGATGATGATCCCATCAGAATCAAAGAAGCCAGCAAAGCCGAGTCTCATATTTACTTTGGTGACTGTCGACGCACCGAGTTACTTAAAGCCATAGGCGTCGGTAAAGCCCGTTTAGCCATCGTTTGTATTGATGATCCTAAACAAGCCATTACCATCACTAAAAATATCCGCAGTTTACGCCATGATATCCCAGTTATTGTCAGAACTCGTGATGATACCTATTTGGATGCTCTGAAATCAGCAGGGGCAACCGAAGTCATTCCTGAAGTGATGGAGTCTAGCTTAATGATTATCAGCCATGTACTCGTTATGCTTGATCAACCCGCTATCCAGGTTAGAAAAAAAATAGACCAAGTAAGAAAAGATCGTTACCAACTATTACATGGCTACTATCAAGGTGAAAAAAGCACGCTTATAGACCCTAAAGGCAAACCCAGGCAAATACTTCATGCAATCACCCTGACTGAAGATGCTGCTTGTATTGGGCTGTCCGTGAATGAATTGCTACAAGAAGTCAGCCATAGTGTGGAAATACAAGATATCAAAAGAAACGATCAGTCCATTGCTGGCCAGCATGAGAGTCCGGTACAACAAGGTGACTGTATTATAGTGTCTGGGTTAGCTGAAGAGATAGAACAAGTGGAGACTTTATTGCTTTCAGGCTGACAATGCCTCTAGCCTGAGTATTTTATCTGATCTGTTAAAATGCTTGGGCCTCCTCTTCAGCAACCTACCCCCCTTCTGCAAACAGTGCTATGAATTTTTGGGCTTCTGGTTGTATTTCAGTAAACTGAAGCCCAATATGAAAGTTCACTGTTCTAATCACCACATGTCTTACTTGAGCACGCGCATAAACTGTTAAGCTCTTACTGTTGTTATTAGCTTGAATCATAACAGGAATAATCTGCCTCATTTTAAAGTTCACTTCCGTCTCTAACAAAACCCCATGTTCAGACACATTGACGGTTTTGGCAGGAATAACGTTATCCCCATCTTTTATCGCGGCTTTCCAGCGAACCGCCCTACGCGGGGATCGCCTTTGCTCATGCTGCTCTTGTTCTGTCATTTGCTATCAACTACTGGCTAACATTCAATAAACTATTCATAACAAACAGTATAGCGTTATCCCGACGACTGCATCAGGCCACCGCTACTTTATATGCACATTGCACAGATTCGATTACCAACGGTCAGGTATTTTAACAATCTGCTAGCACACCGCTTTTTACTTCAATTAACTGCTTGATTTTATACAACTATCACTAACCGGGCATAGTTTCTGCCTTAGTTGCAGTATAAATATTAAGGGAGTACAGCTAATGAATAATCCTCGCTCAGGCGAATTATCCTATCCAGGAAAGCGCTCAGATCGTTTTATTTTTAAAGAAAATTACTGGTATTTTAAAACAAGAGAAGACTTAAATATTGGCCCTTTTCGCAGCCTAGATGATGCCAAAAAAAAAGTGAAAGACTACCTGGACTTTGTTTCCCTAGCTAGCTCTTCAGCCTTACAATCATATTTTTCATATATGTATGATTTAAGAAATCATTACTAATAAAAATAATTAGCCACAAGCACCCAATTCGACATCGCAGTAAGCAGCCATGTCGAATTATTTATTTTAAAGGAGTTTTACTATGTATTTAAACCGATTAATCAGACAATTATTTTTTCTTA
This sequence comes from Spartinivicinus poritis, assembly GCF_028858535.1. Taxonomy (NCBI): domain Bacteria; kingdom Pseudomonadati; phylum Pseudomonadota; class Gammaproteobacteria; order Oceanospirillales; family Zooshikellaceae; genus Spartinivicinus; species Spartinivicinus poritis. The sequence goes on along the minus strand of NZ_JAPMOU010000063.1, from coordinate 5,062 downwards.
TTACTTTTGGTTTAATGCTTTCCTGGCTTCCTTCATCAAGCCAAGCAGTCGCTCATGCCGTAAAACACGACAATAACATTAATCTTCTAGCTCGCACCAATTAGTTCACTTTGATCCACTTCCAACCGGTGGCTCTGATTAAGAAAATTTAAAAGCACAACGCAGCGGTCCAAGCCCTTATCACACAAATATACCGCTTTGAAGTATTTGAATGGTCCATCCTTAAACTCAACTAACTGATCGGGTTTAAAGATTGGCTGCCCATCAAGAAGTGCCTGTTGTTTTTTGATTTTTTCAATCAGCTCATCATCAACTTCTGCAAAAGTGGCACCAAACCTTACAAAGCCAAGCACCCCTCTTGTTGAACGAACTTTAGAATACAAAGCACCGACTTCATCTGCAGCCCGCTTTTGCAAAAAGAGATAGCCAGGGAACAAGGGCTCTTCTGTACCATTTTTCTTTTTCAACCAAGGGCAATAGTTGTCAAAGCCTTGGTTATTTAAGTGTTGTACAGCCCTTTTTTCTTCCTTTGGTTTTGTTCTTAGCAAATACCACATAGTTACCTAACCAATAGTCAACAAACAATTTCAAGCCAACGTCCCTGTCCAAAGAAGCAGAGCACTTATTTCATACTGTACAACTTTTAAACATTTAGTCCCAACGAACACTTCAAGTTCAATGAGCGTATTTTAATTAATTAAACGGTTATCATAATATAGCTCGCACCTTGCAACATATAGGGGTAACTACTTATTGAAATGACCAAGCTACTACTTTGCACCAAATTTTGAATCCTCATTTCTTGATACTTGTCAGCTAATAATAAGGAGCCATACTGGCTCCTTTGAGACGCACAAACATAGCAAACACTTACATCAGTACTTAGGGGCTAGCAGCCACGGGGGGCGGCTGATTATAGCGATAGAGATTGGATGACAAGTCAGATGATGATATTGCAGCCCTATGCTCCTCAAACCCAGATAACGCTTGAATAATTTGATCAATATGTTGTTGTTCTGAAGGGGTCGCTACTACCTGTTGCACAGCGCCACCTTCATTTTGAACAAACTGCTGCTGAACACCCTCATTAGTCACCACCAACAAATGCTGATAATCGTTGCCAGAAAAATAACCTGAAATGTTTATTTCACGCACAATATATTGTTCACCACCTGTCGTATCTGCAAATGGATTGACAAACGTTGCAATTAGCAGTAAATCATTTTGGTGCTGTTGGGCCAGTATTTTATCAAAAGTAGTATCCAAAATAATACTATCTAATTTCTGGTCTGTCGCATAATTATCAATCTTTACTTGACCAACCATCGCTCCAATCACATAGCTGTCATGGCCATTGTTACCTTTCATATAATCACTGCCACCATAACCTCTAATGACATCAGCCTGCTGATTGCCAATTAAATGATCATCATAAGCGGTACCTTCTGCAGATAAATGATAACGATCCGATAAACATTTGCCAGCTCCCCACTGCCAATCAATTAACGTATAATCTTCTCTTTTCAATTTGGCTTTACAATTAACAACTTTTATACCTTCATGGATTTTATCTTGATAATGACTTTCATGCGCCAGGTATTTGCTTTTATAGCGGCTATTAATCTAGCCCCCAGGAATCCATATTGAGCCAAAATGATTACTTATTTAATAGATATCGGTACGGTCAAAGCGATTGAGTTCCGCTGTCTAGAACAAAATAAAGGCAGTATTAAAGTGGCTATTAGAACAGGAGCAACGCATTTATCAACCATTCCTGATTATATTTGTCTTGACCATACATTACAGAGTTTGAAAATTTTCCAGTTGCAGTTGATAACATAACCAATATATTATCAGTTATTTACATTGGCTATTATGAAAAAATATCAACACTATCTTTTTGACTGGGGAAATACTCTAATGGTTGACTTCCCCTCAGCAACAGGCCCTATGTATCAGTGGCCAACGGTCGAGGCTGTTTCGGGGGCAGCTCCGTTATTAAGCGAGTTAAGCAGTGTGGCCAGCTGCCACATTGCCACCAACGCAAAGGATTCGACAGCGATGGAAATAAAACAAGCCGTAGCCAGAGTACACTTAGGTCAATACATTGATCATATTTTTTGCTTCCAGAGTATTGGCGTTGAGAAACCATCACAAGCATTCTTTAATCATATTTTCACCACCTTAGAAGTGGATAAGCACGAAATCCTTATGATTGGAGACACACTTGAGACAGATGTATTAGGTGCACTTGATTTTGGTTTTGATGCCGTTTGGTTCAACCCTAAGAATCAACCAACCCCAGCAGGTATTCATTCTATTGATCATTTACTTCAGCTGATTAGTTAAATCTACCGACTTTTAGTGGGCCTTGCTTATGGTGGTGTAATATTAAGTTAATCGCAAGTGACCCATGCGCGAAATAAAACTAAAAAAAATTCGACACAATACTATCCAGCTCACCATTGCTTTTCATCTTTTTGATTACATCATTAATCTTAGGAATAAAATGCCTTTTATTCGATTTCTTAGAAAATGCCATACGATACTGATATACAATGTACGGTTTTTCAGCATGCTTTATTTTACCTTTATACTTTGGATTAAGCCGGATAAACTCACCCGCTTCTGCTTGATTAGCTAGCATAATATCGATACGTCCTAATGTTAGTTTTTCAAAGTTTTGTGATAACCGTGTTACTTCACTTATCTGCAATGAAAGCTCTTTTTTTGATTTCTCAAATTCCTTACCATAGTTGAACCCTGCAACAACGCCTATCTTAAACCCCTTCAAATCTTCGAAACTATTCCAACTAATTCCTTTTTCTCTAGCAGCAGAATAATAAACATATCCTTTTATTTCTAAATGAGGTTCAGTAAATTCTAAAAACTCCTTCCGTTCTTCATTGATACTCAATACTGTTAAAGCATCCCTAGTCCCCTGCTTCATATGAATCAAACAACGTTTCCAAGGAAATAATTTCAAATCCATCTTAGCCCCTAAATGAGCAAAAATACCATTCATTAAAGCTAGCGACAGTCCTTTGGTTGGTGTTCCATCAGACTCATATGAATAAGGTGGTGAGTTTGCTTCTTCACTAAGCAGTATTATATTATCTTCAGATGCATACAGGCTTGATGACATCAAAAAAAATAAAATCCCATATAAGCTTAATGATTCAATTATCCTACGCATAGTTAATCTACTAAGCAAAGTTGATATGAAGTATTTCAAACACATATTTGAAAAGCTAGCACTAGCAAACTCAAGCGTCAAAATGACAATATGATTGCTAATAACTTAACTCCCTTTAAGTCAACGCACAATATATAATAGCTACTCTTAAACAACAGGCAACTAAAGTAGTTGGTGTATATACCTTTCGACACTCAATAAAAAAAGAAATATAAAATTTATATATATGATTAATCATTCTTTGCAATACATAACCATCATAAGTTTACTCTATGCTAACTAACTGTGTTCGTATTTAGAAACCATCAGAATTAATATAGACTTTTTATGCACATCAGTAATAAATATGGCCGTAGCCCAATAGCAAGAAAGCTATTATTTATTACCGTTGGTGTGAGTACCTTCATTGCTTTACTAATCACCTTAATACAGTTAGCTCATGACTACTATCAGGATATTAAACGCCTAGAGACAACTGTTGAACAAATCAAAATTACTAATGTACCCAGCATAGCTATTTCATTATGGGATGTTGATTATATACAAACTAAAATACAGCTACAGTCATTAATGAAAATACCTGAAGTAAAGTTTGTAAAAATAACATCTACTCAAACCTCTGAGATGAACTATGGAACAGAGACAAAAAATGATTTTTTCATCAGAACCTATAAGTTCAACTTAACACGAGAATCAGAAGACAAGTCTACAGTAACGGATTTAGGTACATTAGATGTCGTCTATGACTTGAAACCAATATATATCAATTTAGCAAGAAAGCTTGGGATCATATTTTTCTTAAACTGTTTAAAAACTTTAACAGTATCATTTGTAATTCTATTTGTTTTTTGGAGGTTAGTGACTAGTCATCTTGTTAAAATAACTGAACAGTTGAGTCAATATAATACATTAGCGCCAAATCAAGAAACTAATATTGTAAGTGACGCAGATTGTCAGGGTGAAATAAGCTCTTTGATTGATAGTATAAATAAGCTATATTCTTGTTTAAAGCAAAGTAACAAAAATAATAGTAACGATAAGACAACTGATACACTTAATACAGAGTTTTTAGCAGACTATTGTTTAATTACTTCACCCTATGAAAGCAATATGTCTCGTAGCCTTATTCTTCGCTTAAACAGTGAAATCACGAGATTACTCGCAGAATTTGATGAATCAAAGAAGAATAAAAACCCGATAATTAACGCAGCCTCTATTTTCTCAAATAAAATAGACCAAATATTTAATATCAAAACCGAAAGCCTCAGTAACAACTTTATATACAAGGAAGATTTTTATAAACTAATTAACAGCATATCATTTCCACTAATGAGAAACCATGTAGTTATAGAAAATGATGTTGTTTTTTGCACAACACCAATAGTCATCAAAAGGTTGCTCTGGGTTATTTACTATTCAATTTATAATACTGACAACCCTAACTCACTAAAAACGAGTGTATATAAAAAATATATGAATATACATATATTAATATCTTATTCTGCCAATAAAGACTCCCCTCCCAAAACTGATGAAAAAACAGCCACCTCATATTTTTCATTTTATGTAATTGAAACGTTCATTCAACACGAGTTAAAGGGTAGTTTTTTACACGAGGTGGTAGATAACTCAATTAATGAGTGGATAATTTCCTTTCCTTCACTTGTATAAGCTTATATGAATAACAAAAAAGTGCTGCGTACTTATAAATGTTCAGTTACTTGAAAAGAATCACCACAACTCTTGAGTTCACATACAAACAGACACAGATATAAGTTTCTGCAAAATTTTTCCTAATTATCACTATACCTAAGCCATTAGCTGCTGTATATTTGAACAGTATGGCAATTTGATTGAGAAGGTATA
>NZ_JAPMOU010000062.1 GCF_028858535.1 Spartinivicinus poritis | reverse complement strand
CTGAGTCATTAAAATACAGAGCGGCTGCATGAATAAATTAGCAGTTATGTCAATCTAAAAAAACTTCGGAACCGAGTGTCAGCTCTTTTTGAATATAGGTCAAACTAAAATCCCCCCCCCGTAGGGGTCGCAAGTACTTCATGGCCTGCTTTATGTTTACCTTCTTGTTTGTGTCTTCTTTGCTCAGTCCTGCTTCCTTTGCCAATTAGACAGGCAAGTTAGCGTACCTACTGCTCCAAGCTCATTCAAATAAACACAGCAACTGTCAGATTAAGGTATACCCAAAGAAGACGCCTAGTAATGGGACCTAAAGCTGTCATGTTAGGGTTAATTTCTATTTTATTGACACCTCTACTTATTGACTCTAGACTCTATCCTGACACTTTAAGGGAATTAAGCCATGATACAAACTCAAAAAGTTGGATACATCCGAGTCAGCACAGTAGACCAGAGGACAGAAAGACAGCTAGAAGGTATTGAGCTAGATAAAGTATTCACTGATAAAGCATCAGGCAGGGACACAAACCGAGAGCAGCTTGACGAATTGCTTAGTTATATCAGGCAAGGGGACACTGTTATAGTCCATAGCATGGACAGGCTAGCAAGGAACTTAGAAGACCTCAGACGTATTGTTCAGCTCATTACAGAGAAAGGTTCCAGTGTCAGTTTTATCAAGGAGAACCTGACGTTTACCGGGGATGATTCACCTATGGCTAACTTAATGCTCAATGTCATGGGTGCCTTTGCTGAGTTTGAAAGGTCGTTGATTAAGGAAAGGCAGAGAGAAGGAATAGCCCTAGCGAAGCAGAGAGGTGTCTATAAGGGCAGGAAGAAAGCACTAAGCACTGAAGATGTTGAGCAGCTAAAAGCCCGTGTTGCTGCTGGAGAAGCTAAGGCAAAAATAGCGCGTGACCTTGGGATTAGCCGTGAAACGCTTTATCAATATTTAAGAGCTGAGGCTTAGGGCTTATACCTAATCTGCTGTCCATCACTACTCATTACCTATCATATTAAGCACTTTCATTTCTCATAGTTATAGCGTATATACATGTGTTTACAAGATACAAAACAGAGTATATACTTGTATATACCAAACAAACAAAAAAGGATGGCTCTTATGTCATTAACCAAGGTTTTCAAAAGTGGTAACTCACAGGCTGTGAGGATTCCAGCTGAGTTACAATACGACCGGCTAGATATGGATTACGAAATTGAGCGGGTAGGCGATGAGCTACGGATACGCCCAGCCAGGAGACGTTTAACGAATCTCATGGAGAAGTTCCAAGGTTTCTCAGATGACTTCATGACACAAGGTAGAGGAGATGAATTAGACGAGCCAGAAAGGGATATGCTGTAAATGAAGTACATGCTAGACACAAATATCTGTATTTACTTAATGAAAAAGCACCCTAAAGAAGTCGTAGCTCGCTTTGCTGACTGCTATTACGGTGATGTTGTCATTTCTTCTATTACACTGGGTGAGCTTGAGTACGGTGTTGAAGTTAGTGCTGAAAAAGAAAAAAATGCTCAAGCACTCAAATTATTGCTAGAAGATATACCCGTAATGCCGTTTGAAGATAAAGCAGCTCAATCTTATGGTGTTTTACGTGCAGGGGCCCCTAAGCGTAAAGGTGATGCTTTAGATAAGCTTATAGCAGCTCATGCTAAATCATTGGAGGTAGTCTTAGTTACCAATAATGTAAAGGACTTTCAAAAATACCCAGGCATTACAATTGAGAACTGGGTAAACAACCATTAAGAAAAAATTGGAGTAAGTGGTGGTGTAAGTAATGCACTCTGCTTACTTAAATTGCTGTATTGTAAAAAGGGCTATGTCATGACCCAACAAATTTATAAAACGCAAGTGTTCTTTGATGAAAATGGCGCACAATGTGTAAACCTGCCTGATGAATTTAAATTCTCTGAGGATAAAGTTTTAATTAAGAAAGTTGGTGACTCAATTGTGCTAAGACCTTTTCCGGAATCAGTGGCAGAAAAAACCAAGGAACAGGACCCCAACAAAAGAGTTGAGTTTGCGTCGCGTAAATCGCTTGATGCCAACATTAACAACAAGTATAAGCAGGACACCTACTAACTTATGTCTACTCTTTTAAAGCGTTCCAAGGATTACCGGAGCACCCCTAAAGCAACTGCGAAAATCAAAATAGGCAACGGCTACACCCCCCATTCTCTTTAGCCTGATTCAACCACGCACCTTAGACAGTAATTTATGACTAAAAAGTAAGCGCGGGGTTTGAAGGGGCGAGGCCCTGTAGCTCCCGTCTTTCATGGCTTTGGGTTACCCCCGAACTTAGGGGCTATTACTATTTTTCGTATGTATGAAAAAAGCGCATAGACGAGCCCACGCAATCTATTTTTCATTCTGACAGCAGAATTGCAAGCCGTCTAAAGATACAAGTCTAGCGCTATAATAAGGTTGCCTATGTAACAACTTGACGACCCACTAAGTGCGGAATTCAAAATTACAAATCTCTACAGCCCTCGTCATTCAAAACCTGAGTTAGGGCCCAACTTAGACAACTCTGAGTCACTAACTCAAAGTTCAATAAATAACCTTTCTCTTAAGTTAACTAAATTTTCTTTAAGCTAACCTTCAGGACCATCAACTATGACTGAAAACACCTTAGCTGTTTCTGTACCTATCATCATTGAAGATGTAAATATTAAACAGGACGAATATGGTAGGTTTTGTCTTAATGATTTGCATAAGGCAGCTGGAGGACAAGAAAAGCATAAACCTACACGTTGGGTAAGAAATCAGCAAACTCAGGAAATTGTAGAAAAACTAAGCAGAGACCAGATTTGGTCTCAGGTTGATAAATCACCAATCCAGAGTGTTAATGGTGGCAACAACCCAGGCACTTATGTCTGTAAGGAGCTAGTCTATTCCTACGCTATGTGGATTAATGCTGACTTTCATATCAAGGTTGTTCAGACATTTGACGCACTAGTAACTGGCCAAATAAAAACAAACCAATCAGCACTCCCCAACATCACAAACCCAGCAGAAGCAGCAAGAGCTTGGGCAGATGAATACGATGGTCGTCTTCTAGCAGAACAAAAGGTCACAGAGTTACAACCCAAAGCAGACTTTGTAGATGAATATGTTGATGCCAAAGGAAATATGACTCTTAAAGCTGCAACCCAATTAGTCGTACAGAAATTAAACTCCTTTAACTCCAGGAGTTTATCTGTAGAGGTGACCACTGAATGTACAGGGCGCTTAACTATTAGGCACTAAAGGGCCGATTAAGTAGTGTTAGGGGGGTGCTAACAAAAAGACTATAAACGCGGAAATTGAAACACTGGCTCTCTGAAGCCCTTGTAATCTCTAGCTTGTATTAGGGCCCCCCTTAGACACCCTGTGGTGACCCTCTATGGCTGCTAATTGAGCGCAGGAATTAAAAAGGCAATCCCTTACAAGGCTTATTGTGCCTGACATTAACTTACCACGCACCTTAGGCAAGGGACCAACTATAAACTATAAAGAAGAAAAATATTCAGGTGCGAAAGTCAAAAATACAGCCCTCTACAAACCTTGTTATTTGTGGCTTTGAACTACCCCCGAACTTAGACACCTTTGCCCTCATACCTTTTGTCTAAAAAGTAGGCGCGGAATTTGAAATTCTGAATCTCTGCAACCCCCATCGTCCGTGGCCTGAGTCAACCCCCCTCCTTAGGGGGCAATCAGCGCCTTATATATGACTACTAAACGCTCAAAAATAAAGGCTTAGCAAGAGCGCTCTCTAGCCTTATACAAGACACTTTCAGCTTTCTCTATTCCCAGCTTCATTAAGAAATTATTTATAGCGCTCTAGAAAGCTCTTAGACCCCTTCTGACGGCTATTTATTATGAATACATAAAAATAGTGGACCACAAAGCTAAAACCAGCTCTCGAATGATGATAGGTCTTGCTTAGGTCCTACACTCCCAACTCTTTTCTGAAAAAGGGCAAATTAATTGAGTAAAAATCAGCAGTAAATTAATCCCAAAAAAGAAGGTAAATAATACATGAAAAACAAATTAAAAATAACCAAAGATGACTTAAGCTGGTGCCTGGACTTCGACGACAAAGGCCGTGTGTGTCTCTGGTCAATCATGGCTTCTGCCACTGATGAAGAAGACTACAGCCCCGACGCTTGGTTCGCTGAGGAAGGCCAGGGGATAATCAGGGAGCTAGCCGAGGATATGCCCTTAGATAAGCTCGTCGATTACAACAAGCGGCTTGATATGTACCCAGGCTTTGACCCAGTAATCCTTGACTCATTCTATGCTGATAAGGTGGTGGCCTTGAGCTACGCCCTTTGGGTGTCTCCTGTGCTCTATACGGGCTTATCTCAGTTCATTTAAAAGCAAAGTAACCCATACTATACGGCTTCTGTAGGATGGCTTCGAGAGGCTTATAGATGCCTTAAAAAGGCTTTCTAATTTGGACCAAGAAAAAAGGATAAAAGCAAATTGGTGAGAAAGGACAGGATTCGAACCTGCGTCTGGCCTAAACCAGAGAGCCCAGTGCTTTTTCAAGCGGGGCCCACCTTCAGCCACTCAGTCACCTTTCCCATTTGAGTAGGTGGGGGAGTATATCAGTAATGCGAGTAAACTAACACTAAGCTCTTTAGCTGAATATTAATTAGACATTCTGATTAAATGACTGGACAACATCTGTCGTATCCGTTAATACGTAGCTCGTTTGAGATAAAAAGGAGTAATAATTCAATGACGACAGATACAGGCAAGATAAGTGCAGCAGATATAAAGCTGAACCCTGATATGGATGAGGTAGGCAATCTTGGCTTGTGGTCCCTCCTTAATTCAATAAAGACACACGACAAGAGCAGTTTAGAGCCTGAAGTCTGGCTAGATGGACCTGGAGGAGAACTTATAGCCGCTTCAGCAGAATACTTACCCATGGATTACCTAATTCACTATGAGGACGAAGCACAAGGAGAGGCTGGACTAGTTAGGAGAGAGTATTATGTAGCCCCTGACATTGCTCTTAGCTACGCCTTTTGGCTATCTCCTGAACTCCATGACAACTTATTCTGCTGGATGAAGAAATTATTTGGTAATAGCCCTTACACCACTCACCATTAAGCGGCTCTAGGGGGCAGGATTAAATCTGCTCTCTATTGAATGGACCACAACAAAGGGATGACTTAGCCCTGGGTCAACTTAAAGCTGACTAGAGTAAGGCTTAAAGTCATCTACAAGAACAGCCTTGAATACAGCTCATTAATAAGCCTCTCTCCTTTAATTCTTTTTTCTTGGTCAATTAACAACAAAGACAACTAAGCCAAAGGTAGCAGCTAGTCACGATGAGTTAGCTTAAGGTCAGCCTATGTACATAGATAGCCTTATCTTATCTCATCATTACCTAGCTATTCACCTATCACTAATTAATTGAGTAGGAAGAATAAATAACAAAGGAATAAATAGCTAAGACAGGCTAAAGGTAGCTTTAAGATATCCTCTAGTTACCTATAGCTTCTATGTCTGTTGTGTCTTATTTCTTCCTATTAAAAGAATTACTAAGAAGAGAATAACTAATAAGGAATAAGTAACTAAGAAGTAAAGGAGCTTAAGTAGCTAAGGATATCTATAGCTAGCTAGAGGTAACTTAAAGATATCTTTAGGTATCTTAGGGATGTCTTATCTCATCTTATAGCCTCTCCTGCACATACTAGAAACTTAGAAATCAACCCTTCTATTTCAATCATTTATCACTCATTTTATTAACCCTGAGAGAATTACTCCTGTGAAGAATTTAATTATTCCCCCTAACCTGCAATTCAATAAGTTGTTAAGTACTCTGTTCAAATCTGACTATTACACACGGTTCCCAGCGAACAATGTGGGGGTACATACAGAGCAGCTAGATGACGTTCTAAATGCTGCTATCGATAAGCCCATAATTAGACACCGAGAGAAGTACAGAGAAGCCCTACAAGCTATCATTTTTAATTTATATACATGTTCTATAGCTAGGGAAAAACTAGGCTCAGAAGAGCGTGTAGGCGTCTTATTTAGCAGGAACAGAACCTATTACCACAACAAATCAAGATACGACAGAACAAGCCTAGCTTATCAGCCATTTATTCGCCTATTAAATAGCTTGGAAGATAAAGCCTACATACGGACACACAAGGGCTTTAAGAGTCGAGATAGAGCTTCTGGTGTGCCTAGTACTACTGAGCTTACAAAAGACGGTCAACAGTGGCTAGAAGGCTTTATAAACGAATGTAAACCACAAGAATTAAATACTGAGAAGGAGCTTATTTATTTAGTCAATGAGAACAAGAAAAATGCTGAGTACGAGGACACAGAAAAGACCAATCAATTTAGACAGCAGTTGAAGTCTTTTAATAACTTCATTGCTCAGCACTCACTAAGCTACATCTCTGCGGATGACCAGGAAGAAATGCAGCCACACAGCTTATTCCTGAAGTATCACCGAAAGTTTCACAAAGACTTTACCCATGGTGGCAGACTCTATTCCCCAATTCAAAATTTAAAGAAGGAAGAAAGGCAAACAATAAAGTTAAATGGACAGCCAACGGTTGAGCTTGATTTTAAATCGTTGCATTTACGGCTGCTGCGGTTTAAAGAGTCCTGAAGACTGCTACGAGTTCGGAGAGATGCCCAGGGAGGTGGCCAAGCTTATTGCTCTCATCTGCCTAAACACAAATAACAAGACAAGAGCGCTCCAGGCACTCCACAGGAAGCTTAGAAAGCAGCTGAGTTATAGCGAGATTAAGCAGGCTGTAGATATCTTCCTGAAAACCCATAGACCACTAGAGCAGTACTTCTTCCGAGAGACTTGGGCACAACTCCATTACTGGGACAGCACAATTGCCTTTAATGTGATGCGAGCTTTTCAGGAGGAAAATATACCTATCATTGGGGTGCATGACTCCTTTGTGGTCCCTGAGAAAGAAGAAGACAGGCTTTTTATGGTGATGACCAAAAGTTACATAGAGCTTGCTCAGTTTGAGCCTGTCATTAGCAAGGAGTGAGAGAGGTTGCTAGGGGGGGAACGAAACGTTCCTCCTCAAGCCCCCAGCTTTTTGTTTGCTTGTCCGTGTGTGTATACCTGTTTTTACGCCTTTAGCTCTCCTTGCGCTACCAAGCGATTAGCCACAGAAAACCACTGGCAATTAAGCGAGATAACAAATAGATTTATTGATTAAAATACAGACAAGAGAGACAACAGAAGTACACCAAACAGTGTTGACTTTTTAGCCAGCAGCATGGTACAAAATCAGGGAGATAGGTGGTACAAAATGGAGCTAAACAAACGTTTGAATTTTGGGAAAACTTGAGGATTTACAAAGACTTAGCAAAACTGGTGCCGAAGGGGAGATTCGAACTCCCACACCCGAAGGCACTGCCACCTGAAGACAGCGTGTCTACCAGTTCCACCACTTCGGCTTGGGTATTTTTTGATGAAAAGGCATGTATGGTGCCCAGAGGCGGAATCGAACCACCGACACGGGGATTTTCAATCCCCTGCTCTACCGACTGAGCTATCTGGGCGCTGACAGGGCCGCTATTAAACCGTTAGTTTGCTTTTGAGTCAAGGCCTTCCAGAAAAAAAAGCAAAAAAGTTGCTGTATAACTTTTATACAGACTTAATAGCAGCCGAATTCATAAGGCTTTCCAACGAATTATTCACTCGTTTTCAGAGGGTGGCACATAGCCTTCTGCTTGTTCGTAGTCTTCGCCTGCAAAGTACTTATCCATTTGCTCGGTTAAGTATTTACGAGTTTCTGGGTCCATCAGGTTCAGTCGTTTTTCATTAATCAACATGGTTTGATGCTGTTGCCAAGCTGCCCAGGCTTCTTTAGACACATTTTCATAAAGCCACTTACCCTTTTCACCAGGGTATGGTGGTACGGCTAACCCTTCTGCTTCTTTCTTTAATTTGACGCAATATACGGTTCTTGTCATTGATAACACCTACATAAGGAACGTGTACAAAATAACTTATAAACTGGCGGCTAACTTTTGAATGAGTTTTTTAACTGGGGCTGCTAACCCTACTGTAGCCGGCTGATCAAGGTTATACCAAAGCCACTGTTCTGGCTCCAATAACGGTTGGGTTGATTGGCGCAAAAACAGCTTAACGGGAGTTATATCTAAATGATAATGACTAAATGTGTGGCGTAATGGGTTCCAGACTTCTGGCTTAGCTAATTTTAATTGTAGGGTATTTTCTAATGATGTTAGCCACTTGGCTTGCGCTGTATCAGCGTCAGTTTCAGGTAAGCTCCACAGCCCACCCCAAATGCCTGCCGCCGGGCGCTTATTCAGTAGCACTTCACCATGTTGATTAACAATCATTACCAGACTGGTTTGTTTTACTGGCAGTTGCTTTTTCGGCTTTGGCTCAGGGTATAAATGGGTTTCATCATGCAAATTGGCCTCACACTTTTTGGCCACTGGGCACAAATTGCAAACAGGTTTGCTACGTGTACAAACTGTAGCCCCCAAGTCCATCATTGCCTGGGTATAATCACCAAATCGCTGCTTAGGGGTATAGTGTTCGGCTATATCCCACAATAGTTGTTGTGTTTTTGCTTGGCCGGTCCAACCAGAAACACGATGAAACCGGGCCAACACCCGTTTGACATTGCCATCTAATATGGCTGCCCGTTTATTGATGGCAATGGATAAAATGGCCCCCGCTGTAGAGCGGCCAATACCTGGCAACTCTGCAAGCTCCTCAACCGTGTCAGGAAACTGCCCCTTGTATTCATCCACCACCCTTTTAGCCGCTTTATGCAAGTTTCTAGCACGAGCGTAATAACCCAACCCTGTCCACAAATGCAGTACTTCATCAACCTCTGCGTTTGCCAGTTTTTTTACCGTAGGAAAGCGCTTCATAAAGCGCTCATAATAAGGAATAACCGTGGCCACCTGGGTTTGCTGCAACATAATTTCAGACACCCAAACCCGATAAGGAGTTTTATTTTGCTGCCACGGCAACTGCTTGCGCCCATACTTATCAAACCAGGTTAATACTGGCTGGTTGAACTGCCTTGCTGGAATCATTAATTAAATAAGCCCTTTATTAAATCTTTAACTTGCTCGCCACCTTCATCTCCAAGCTTATCTTTTAATTTATCGCCCAGCTTGTCATCGAGCTTTTTATCTACTTTACGTTTAAGCTCGTCTTTAATCAGTGCCTTAGCAATATCTTTCATTCGCTCGCCATCGACACCACATAGCCCATCTTTTTGGCTAAACTTGCCCTTACAGCGAACTGGCCAGCGAATATTCGCATAGCGCTCATTAATCCGGCAAGCTTGATCACCCAAGTCACTGGTTTGACCTAAAATCGTTAAGCCTAAGTGATAGTCCAGCGCTTGCTGTACCAAGTCAACTTCCCCATCACCATCCAGTTTCATCTGATCAAGCGATGCAATTAAGTCATCATTTTTAGCCACACCCTGCCGGATATTGAACTGCCCATGTAATGATTTAAATTGAGTATTATTATTCCAGGCTTGATCACCCACGTTTTCTTTGCGGACTTTCGCAACCGCTTTACAAACCATGCGATTAATATTAACCCCAGCAAACTGACCATCATTAACTTTAAACTTCACCATACCATTTAATTGTTTGGTTAATTCACTAGCTGTTAATCCTTTCGTGGTTATCTGGCTGGAAATATTACCCACCCCCGACACTTGATTAACATCCGCTAAATTGGTTAATAGTGGATTAACCTGTACTCCAGCCAGCTGGTTGTTTGCTTTAATTACTGGTTGTTTACCTCGTACATCCACTGTCAATTGCTGCTTAAATTCCCCATCATACAGTTTGGCAGATAGATTTTTAACCTTAACCAAACCACCCTTAGCGGATAATTCCAACGTTACATCAGACAGTTCAGCTTGTTTGGCGATGAGCTTTTTCAAGGTCATTTGACCAGCTACGTTCAACCCTTTTAATGCATCAACCGGGATGACTGGCTGCTCTACAGCGGGTGCGGGTGTAGTTTCAGCCTTTGGTGAGCTGCTAGGTGCAGACGCTTCAGCAGTTTTTGTTGTTTCAGCGGGTGCTGGTGGTAAATAATGGTCAACATTAAATTGGTCAATTTGTAAATTAAACTGTAGTGCTTGAGAAGCAATATCAGTAATGGACAGATTGCCTGTTAGTTGGCTTTCATCCAAGGTGATATTCAATGAACTTAATGCCAGCTGTTTATCAGTGCCGTTAAATTGTGTGTTAAGCGCAAACTGGCTAAATGCTTTATCAGACGCTGTTTCTGGCATCTCAACACCTACCCCTGACAACCATTGTTTAATATTTAATGGTTTTACACTCAGCTTTCCACTCATTGCAGGTGAGGTAACAAATTGCTTGATTTCACTGGTAAAGGTTAAATCCAGGTCGCCAAACTGAGCATGCCAATCATTTAATGACAACAGTTGCTGTTTTAGATCAGCAGCAAAATTACCTTTAACCGTACCTTTAACACTTTTATTATTGGTCGGCTCCCCGACTGCAGCCAAGTCCCAGTCTAATTCTTTCATTTGGTAATGCTGACCAATAAAGTCCAACATTAACGTCGCACTTAATCGGCTATCTAACGATAAACGAGGCTGACTGCTGTTGTAGCTAAACGATAGTTGAATGGGAAAAGGCTTAGCACTGGCAACCGCGCCTGTTGTAAAGTTGATATTACGAATTTGCTGGCTAGTACCAGCCTGCTCATCGGTATAATCCAGAATCATATTTTTAACCTGGATACTTTCAACCGCTAGTACCACAGGTTTACTGTCTTGACTCTGTGATTTATCAGAAGACGATGGTTCTTGTTTTTTTTGCTCTTGCGATTTTTGCTGATCCGCGGTTGCTGGTTGTTTGGGTATTTCCCAGTTGCCCTTACCGGTTTTATCTTTAACTAACTTTAAATTTAAGCCTGTTAATACAACATCATTCATTTCTACTCGACTACTGAGTAAAGGCCAAAGCTCTAAACCAAGCTTGGCTTCCTCCAGTGCCAGCAGTGGCTGTTGCTTACGGTCTAACATCGACACATCATTAATAGCAAAACTCAGTTGAGGAAAAAGCGTTAGCCCAATATCGCCATTAATCCGCATTTGAAACCCAGTTTTATCCTGCACGGCTTTTTCCAGCTGAGGTTTATAGTCATTTGGGTTAATAATCGAGTTAATAAATACCAATGCTAATACAACCAGCAGCAACAATACTGCAATTGTACCTAGCGTAACTTTCAGTAGCGTTTTCATTCAGTAGCCCTTATACGTTGGGTATAGGTGTCAGCATTTCGCTATCCGCACATTTTACTCTATTCTGAGGTGTCTTGATATAAACGACAGGATAAGCTTGTTATTGGCTTACCCAGTGCGCCACTTTTTCAGCAATGGCTAATGCAGCGGTTAGCCCTGGGCTTTCAATACCAAATAAATTGATCAAACCAGGCATGTGGTGCTCTGTTTGAGTTTGAATGATAAAGTCTTTGGCCGGCTCGCCAGGCCCCTGTAGCTTAGGCCTGATACCTGCATACGCAGGCATTAACTCTTGTAGATTAATGGCTGGATAGTAACGCTTAATGGCTTGATAAAATGAGTGGGCTGTGGACTCTGGCACATCATAATTCACATCATCGACATAAGCCGTATCAGGCCCAAACCGCACACGTCCTGATAAGTCTAATGTCGCATGAATGCCTAGCCCAGTGGTATTCACTTCAGGTGTAGGGTAGATAAGGTGTTGAAAAGGACTCCACCCCTTTAAGCTAAAATAATGCCCTTTACAATAATACAGCGGCGGTATGTCTTTATCAGTGAGCCCCTCTATCCCTTTAGCGACTTGCTGCGCTCCTAAGCCTGCGGCATTAATCAGCCAACGCGTTTTAAACGAATAGCTTTCCTGATGCCCTGCCCCCGACAAGATAGTCACATGCACAATAAAGCCATCTGAAACTGGCTCTACTCTGTTTACCTGGGTACCAAATAACGAAATAGCCTGCTGTTGTTCTGCCTCCGTTAACAGCCTTAACATCAACTGATGGCTATCGATAATCCCACTCGAAGGTGACAACAAAGCAACAGAGCAATTAATAGCTGGCTCTAACGCTGCTACCGCTGACTTGTCGAGCCATTGCAAGTCATTCACCCCATTGGCTTCTGCCTGTTGATAAATGCGTTGCAGTTGTTGCGCTTCTTCCTGCTTGCAAGCCACAATCAATTTGCCACATTGCTGATAAGGAATTTGATATCGTTGGCAATAGTCGTATAGTAATTCTTTACCTCGCACACAAAGCTGAGCTTTCAACGACTGACTAGGGTAATAGATACCTGCATGTATCACTTCGCTGTTACGACTACTCACTTCTTCGCCAAAGTGAGGGTGTTGCTCCACAATGACTGTCGTACAGTTATCTGTAGCTAATCGAGCCGCTATTGCCAAACCCACAACCCCTGCACCAACAATAGTGAAATCCACTTGCTCCATAATATTTCGCTAATCGTCTCATGGTAAAGGTACGTTATAACCCAAACAGGCAGGCGGTTAGAAACGCTATTTGCGTTTCTAACCTAAAGCAATAAAAGCTAGAAAAAAGTTACTTCGCTGTGCTGAGTAGCGGTTGAAGGTTAGCCATGGTTCGAACCCATGGTTTAAGAAACTGAATCTGCTTCAGTGGTAGTCGGCTTAACTCTTTTTTGGCCTGCATTCTATTCTCATAAACTCCATAAAGCAGTAAATGCAAAGGCTGGCCATTCGATTGCACCACTACATGTGTACTGGAATATAAAAAGGGGTATTTAAGCTGCAGGTTACTGATGGTCTTTAGCTCAGAAGCAGCAATTAATTGGATAGTTACATAATGTCGTGGTACTTGCCTTAAGCGAGCAATGGTTTCTAAATGGTCAGTTTTGTTGGCCAGATTTAATGCCATCAACCGTAACCGATCGTTTTTTGCTGTTTCTTCTAAACTCGTACGCTTTCCTGGTACATTAAGGTCATCACACTGCCATTGGTTTTCCACTTCTATACCTGACTCACACTGCCAGGGCGATGCCAAAGCCACCCCCTTAGTTTGTTCTGGTTGCTCAACTGCATAAAGTGTTGCTTCATCTGGATTTTGATTCATCCACGGTAGCCACTGGCACCCAGATAGGCAGCCTAGCATAAGCCCGCCACCAACAGCTGCCCACTGTTTAACCCATGATCGCATTTGTCTCATACCTAAATAAAGGTTTATTATATATAAACTGCTAATGAGGTATTTTTAGTGTAGCTATTAATTGAGATTTTACTGTATTTTTATGAAAGGATTTTTTAGCAAAACAAGCAATTGAAAATTGAGCCACCAACCCGCTTCAATCATTCAGCTTAAATTGGCTTTTCACCCACTATGCAAGTTTCATCTTTTGCAATACGAAGGGAGGGCATCGAAGTATCAAGCAATAGTCGTTTAAAGCTTTCGATTTGGACTTTTGCACCTAATCTTTTAGCGATTATAGTCTCCTTAAAATTAACTCGAATTTTATCACCCTCGCGTGTTTCTTCCACATCAGTTCGAATAATATCTAATGTCTCTGTGAGTGCCGAAGCCACCCTCAATTCATCAGTCAGCTGAGGTCTTAGCTTTCGTTGTAAAACGGTACAAGTAGGATCTGAATAAATTAAAATATCGGCATCTTCTTTATACAGTTGCATCAGTTGATTTAATGCTTTCTGTTGGGTGAGTTCAGTTATTTTTTCCAGAAAGCTTCCCACATGATGCGCTGCTACTTTTTTATCAGATTTTAAGTGTATTTGTTTCCCTTCTCCTTTTGCACAAGGTTTATCCTGAAAGGTAAGTTTACCATTCACTTTACACTGATAGACTGCTGCACTCAGATTACTAACGCCAACAACCATTAGTATAAAAAATAATAAGTTATAGCAGTACTTCATAATAACCCTTCGCTGTGAGTATATACCGCTTAATTTTCACCTTAAAAACAACTTAAGGAGTGCAGCGTAATTAACAGTACAATATAGCGTTAATGCTTAGGGTTAACCAATGCTGTTAAAATATGATCCTGCCATTGCCCGTTTATTTTCAGATACGATTTAGCATAGCCTTCTTGTTGAAAACCCAGCCTTTTCAGCAATGCCTCACTGCGTACGTTATGAGGTAAGTAATTAGCCATAATTCGGTGCAAATCCAGCTGCTCAAATACATGACTAATTGCATTACTCAATACTTCGTACATTAACCCTGTGCCTTGATAGCGAACATCTATTGAATACCCAAGATGACACGCTTGGAAAACGCCTCTCACAATATTTGAGAAATTGCAGCAGGCTATCATTTCATTCTTTTGCTGATTTAATACAACTAAAGGGAGCATTATGCCTTGTTGAAATAGTTCAAACGAATTAGCCAGCCTTTCCTGCCACCCTGACAAAGAATGAAAATCAGCATCCCGTTGTGGTTCCCACGGAGCTAAATGCTCCTGATTAAACAGATAATATTGATAAACCAAATCTGCCTGATCAGGTTTTAATAGCGTTATTATCCCACGGGAAATATTAATTGTTGGTATCGTATCCATACTACTTACACCCTTAAAGAACGAATTTAATCACGCCTTAAGTAACACTTTCGTTATAAGAATACAACTGTTGTTTATCAAAAGCACGTTATATTAGTAGCTCAATGGCCGCAATTAATATAAACAACTATGCTTATAAATATAAAAGTAGAGGCCTGAATATAGCCAATGCGAATGGTTTTTAGGGGCGGCTGTCGAGCGATGAGGCTCCATGAGTTTATGTTTTTATAAATGATTGGGGTGAAGAGCCACGACAACAAACCCTAAAGATCATTCGCGAAGGGTATACCTTTTCAGATAACAAAGACTCTGAGCATTCAGGCTAACCAAAGGAGTTTGGATATGGCTATCACTTCTATCAAACATCAAATCAGTACCACCACTCGTCAAATTAATCAGCTCATCAGTCAACTAGAACAACTGTTACTGGAAGCACCCGATCACCAAGAAGCCATCAGCATCTTAGAAGACCTACAAACCTATGCCAGTGCTCTTATCGATAAAACAGAAGCAACTTTAAACAAAACAGGCGCGCACCACCGCTCACCTGAACAATGCTATGAACAGGATTTAGCGGCCGTCATGGAGAAATGGTGATTAAATTTATTTGAAAGGTAAGAAAAAAATCGTTTTTCATTTATGCTGATTTAACCCAATACTACCAATTCCTATGAATTCCTAATCGGCAATTGCAACGTTATTTCGGTGCCTCGTCCTAAAATAGTATCCGGGTTATGAATCCATTCGACCACATAACTGTTCATATCAGGCTCAATATCATGGTGCAATAGATATTCGTATAACGCATCCCAGGCTGCGTTATACCCAGCGTCAGTGCTTACAGTCACATGACAACACAAAAAGTTTGCTGCTTTTACAGTTAAATTCGCTGGCTGCGAAGATGTCACTGGATACCCTATCAAATGGATCTGCTCATGATCGGGCTTATCAAATTCTTGCAGTTGAACAATACTGACCATTTGTTGCTTGCCTTGCCGCTTGAGCGTTTGCCAATAATCAGCCGTTTTAAGAAAACCTGGTGACTTCATAGCCTTCACGAAATAATATTGATCGGGAAGTGACTGAATATCAAACTCGATGGTTTGTGCCATTTGCTGTTCTAAGCAGCGTTGGGCAATGGGTTTTGGGTGCCCCAGTTGATAGGTCAATGTCTCTAATTTGTCATAATCATAACGGTTTGCCCGAATCTGTTTAGCGCTATAACCTAACGCTCGTCGTAATGCTTTCGCCAACGCTTGTGATGATGAAAAGCCACTGAGTTGAGCCACATCCGTAATGCTTAGCTCCAGTTCTTCAGTCAGCAATAATACTGCCCACTGCAAACGTTGCCGCGCGATATATTGTCCAGGTGGCTCAGCAAAGACTAAACGAAACATACGATGAAAGTAGTGTGGTGATACTGCACATTGTGCAGCAATATCCTCCCATGAAGGTAGCGGCGTATGATGTTCAATAGCTTGCTCCAATCCCTTATCCATGAGTTTAAGCGCCTGTTTAAAGCGTGCGCGCCATTGGGGCGCCAGTGCACTCAATAATTCTTGCTCTGGCTCCAGATTAGTAAATGAATAATCAGGCTGTTTCATTTGCGGGCCTCTGCCTTATTACGTCGATTTTATTATCATTCGTACAGGCTTTATTCAGCGTAATTGGATCAGATGATACTACGACCTCTGCCTTTTTATATTGACCCAAGGCCAATAATAGTGGCAATAAAATCAGCGTAACAGGCGTGGCAAAAAGCTCTCCAAATATCAATGATACCGCAGCTGGTTTTAAGTATTGTGCCTGCTCTGAGGTTTCTAATAATAATGGCAATAGGCCACAAACTGTGGTAATTGTCGTTAAAAATATGGCACGCATACGGCTCTTGCCAGCTTCGATTAATGCCCTTTTTACTGGCATACCTACTCGTATCAAGTCATTAAAGCGAGTCATTAAAACCAGTGAATCGTTAATCACTATCCCAGTCATTGCCATCATCCCAAACACCGATAACAAGCTAATGGGTAATCCCATTATGCCATGTCCCAGCACCGCCCCTGCATAACCAAAGGGAATGACTGACATAATGACAAATGGCTGCCAGTAAGATTTAAGCGGTATCGCCAGTAGCACATAAATAAGCAATAAGGTGAGCAACAATGCTTTTTTAAAACCATGCTGTACAGTGTTGATTTCATCAAACTCACCTGTCGCTTGAATGTTGACTCCAGGAAATTGTTGTACCAGCTGAGACACTGTGGTTTCTTTTAGCTGTTGCCACACCGCTTCGGGTGCCATTATCCTACGATCTTGCCGCCAATAAATGGTAACTACTTCATCACGATTACGCCGATAAATAACCGCTGGCTCCCGCTTAAATTCCAGGTCAGCCACTTCACCCAACACAACAAAGTGATGTTTTGTTAAATGCACAGGAGTCATTAATAATTGTTGCTGTGTTTTACGCAATGCCTGGGGGAGGCGAATTAATAGCCGGCTTTCCTCACCATTATGCAATAAGCGTTGTACTTCTAAGCCGCCATAACTGCCGCCAATTAATATTGCTAACTGGCTTTGAGTCACACCCAGCTGACGACCATAATCATTTACCCGCACATGCAATTGTCGTTGCCCTCCCTGGCTGTCATCAAATACATCATTTACACCAGGATAAGTATTCAGCGCTTGTTTTACTTGCTGCGCCACTTGTCGAGCAAATTGACGATCAGCAGCAGAAACGGTAATTGCTGTGCCGCCAGCCAACTCATCTGAAGCACTAAATTGTATTGAATAAATGCCTTCTAATTGCCCAGTCGCTTTTTTCCAGGCTTGAATAAAATCGGTTGCAGGTATCTTACGCAAAGCTTCCGTGCTCAACTCAGCCACTAACTCTACTTTCAACGCACTTTCCAGTGCCACCAATTGCCGCTTAACCGGTGGTCTCTGTAATTCATATTGAGTTTTAAATGCCCTATTTACTTGGTTCAAAGCTGTTTCCAGCTGCGCTGCATTACGGGCTGTCAGTGGCAATGGTGCATCTAGGTTCATTGAAACGTTAGCAGTAACAAATCGACCTGGTATTTCAGGAAAAAATACACTTCGAATCGCGCCATTGTCCCATAAACCATAAGCGAAGATCATAAAACTAGTAAATAATAGCAATACAGGGATTCGGTTATGTAACGTAAAATGCAATATGGGTTGATAGATTGTTGCAGAAAACCAGTCTAGTCCACTCAAACAATAATGACGCAATTTTATCCCTATTGCCATTAACCATTGCTGAAATATAAATAAAGTTCGTGGTAATAAAATAGCTTTTTTTCTACTTTCATAAGCTAAGTGGGCAGGTAAAATTAACTTGCTCTCAATCATCGAAAATAACAGAGCCAAAATCACGACTGCTGAAAAACCGGCTAATACTCGTGCTAATTCATTTTCAATCCACAACATGGGTGAAAAGGCTGCAATGGTTGTGAACACACCAAACACTGTCGCTACTGAAACAGCATTAGTGCCTGTTTCAGCTGCTTTTTTAAGGTCGTTTGGATAACGCTGCCTGGCTTCGTGAACGCTTTCACCTACGACAACTGCATCGTCCACCAAAATACCCAACACTAAAATCATGCCAAACAGGGTAATATCATTAATGCTGTAATTAAATGGGCCCATTAACCAGAGAGCCCCTGTTATAGAAACCGGAATACCCAATGCAACCCAAAATGCCAATTTAATATTTAAAAATAGTCCCAGTAATACCAACACAATTAATAAGCCCTGCCAGGCATTTGTTCCTAATAAATCTAATTGCTCCTGAATATAGGGGGTCATATCAGCCAAAGTATCCACTTTAACCGCTGTCGGGAGTACGGGTTTAAGCGAATGGATAACTTGCTTAACGGCTTCACTGACACGAAATAAATGATCTTTTTGGCTAGTAGAAATCAATAAGGCAACAGCAGGTTGTCCTTGAAAACGCACTAATGAATCGTCTTGTTCAAACCCTCGACGCACGTCAGCTATTTGCCCCAGTAAAACACTCCCTTGCGCAGTATTGAGAATAGGCAGTGACTTTAATGCTGGTAAATTATCCGCTGTATGATCACCTCGTAGCACCAGATTACCACGTGCAGTTTTTAATTCCCCTCCTGGAAAGTCCAGCGACCATTGCTGAACTGCTGCAGATAATGCTTCTATGCTGACTCCATAACGCCTTAACTGTACTGGCTTTGGCTCAATAATAAGTTGCGGCTGTCGTTTACCTAAATTACTGACTTGTGAAATATCGCTATGTCGTTTTAATGCCTGTTCAGTCTTTAAGGCGGCTTCCTGAAGCACATCAGGAGACACCTCTCCATACACCATTACATAAGTTGCCAAGTTGGTAAATTCATCTTGGGTAATCTGCGGTCGCTCCGATTTTGCAGGTAGCTCCGTAATACTATCAATGCGATTACGAATATTATCCAACAACTGCTTTAAATCTGTTCCCGTCGTTTTACGCACCCGTACTTCAGCCAACTCACGAAAAGACTGACTATTAATTCGGTCAATGCCTGGCACCCCACTGATGGCACTTTCAATACGTTGAGTGATTCCTTCATCCACCTGACGGGCTGATGCACCCGGATAGTCCACCCGAATCACTAGTTGAGTCGGTGGTATTTGTGGAAAACTTTCAATGCGCAGTGTATCCAGTGATAAAATACCCCCCGCTAAAATCATTACCATTAATAAGTTGGCTGCAATAGGATTATCAATAAACCAGGAAGTTAACCATTTCATAAGCTAGCCTGTATGATGACTTCTTGGTTGAATTTTTTGACCATCTAGCATCGTGCCCAATGGATATATCACTATCTGTCGTGTTTTATCAGGCTCTTTATTAAAACGTACCCAAACCCTTTCAATATTCTGATGCATTAATGTGACTGCTTCTCGCCTTAATAACTGCTGTTTATCGACAGTCCACACATAACCATCTTGGGTGAGCACAGAGGCAGGTGCATCAAAAAGCTGGGGTTGACTGGGCCCTTGAAAATGCACCATGACTTGCTGATCTGGCAGTAGCCTTTGTTCACCATTGTAGGGGCGATTGACTTTGAGCACGACACTTCGTTGCCGAGTCACCTCATTACGAATAGGGTTTATATAGCGAGTCGTCGCAGGCCAGGTAGTATCATTGCTACTAACGACCGTTGCCGTCTGTATAGATTTAAATGCCCCTAACTGTTGCCAAACATGTTCAGGAATTTCCACTTTAATATCAATCGAGTCACTGGCCGCAATTAAAAACAGCTGATCACCTGGTTGCACCCACTGCCCAGGTGTAACATAGCGCTGTAAAATAATGGCAGGAAAAGGTGCCTGTATTTTGGTATCAGCCAATCGTTGTTGGGCATAAGCCAATGCGTTAGTTGCGGCTTTTACTGCTTGCTTGGCAACAGCTATTTGAGGTTCAAGGCGGGCATAGGCATTAGCTAAATGCCCACCGCTTTTTTTGGCGACAGTTTGTTCATATTTCAGCTTCACCAAAGCCAGTTTTGCTTCTGCTAGCTGCTTAGCGGCATTAGTTGCTTCCGCCTGGTAACCAATCGCTTGCAACGCCAACATTAATTGGTTTTGCTTAACTAAACTGCCAGGCTCTAGTGCCTTGGGCAACTTGATGACCCGTCCTTCTACAGCAGCAGCCACTTGAGTGGCCCAACGAGCCTGACTAACAGCAGGTAACTGGACATTGACTTGACGACGCTCAGCGTGCAACTCGACAATCGTCACTGGCAATAAAGGGGGCTGTTTCGTTGTTAGAACTTCATTGGCGGGAGCCAGCAGGTCAATGCTGACCAAAGTCAACATAAGGATAGTAACAGCACTGACCCACCATTTATATTTATGTAGCACAAGCTTAATCCACCAGGGTTATGTCGGTTCATATCCTAGTATAAAAAGTTTGTACTGATAAAAAGTGTCCCAACTTGCTAAAAATATGCTTTTTGTTTTGGCTATAAAAAGTGGGGCATATTTAGTGTTTCAAATAGTTTTTCAAAATTTTAAACCAACTGTCACGTTGCCGTTCATAGTCATCAATACACAATTCCATTCTTTCTTTCGAAAAGCCTGCCTCACGAGCTAGAGACTTGTATTTATTTGGAGTACTACCATATACATAACATAGGGTGTTGTAATATCGTTGCACATCTAAACTATGCTCATCCCAAAAATCTTCTTCCTCAAATTCATCAATATCCTGGCTTTCTAAATCAAACAAGTCAGCTGCACTAATGGCTATTTCCTGTCCCTCTTCAAACAGCTCGATTAATAAAATGGTAGCCAGACTATCTACAGCATCCTCTTCTTGGCCAACGACTGGCAATTGGTAGATATCAATAAGCGCATGGCCAAGCTCATGAAAGACTGTATGCATCAGCGCATCAAACATGGCATCTTCAACACTAACTCCCGTTTTGGCGTAATCTGACTGGGTAAAACGTGCTTTGACTTCATCAATAAAGGCATAAGGAATATAAATACGCTTCTCTTCAGAGTCATAAAGCGGTCCTTCCTCTCCACCAAACACCAGAGTGATCGGGGGCTTAATAACTAAGCTTGTTTTGATACTCTCAACAAGCACATCAATAGCGTCAGTTTTTGTCAATTGATGCTTTGTACTTATCTCCACATGACTGGCAGGCTTTTCAAAGATGACATTTAGCTGGGCATTAGCTAACGGTGACAGTAAACAAGATAGGACAAAAGGAGTAGCTAACCATTTCACACAGTACATACGCAGTTTCATACAACACATAAGCCCCTGCCTTTAAAGTCGACACAACAAGTATTGTTACGTATACCAGACAACCCTTCAAGCATTAATAAATATGGAAGAGATAACAGCTTGTGCAGACAAAGCGTGACTTCAGTACTAGACTTTTGTCGTATCATATTTTAGCGTAGCTGCTCTACATTAAATACTGCTAATTGATGCTTAATTAACTACACTGCTATGGTCGATTTGTTAAAGAACGCTGTATTAAAACACTGCTTTATTACTTAGAGATTGTTATATTACTCAGTCTATTATTTAACAGGCAGTTATACCCATCATGAATCATTTTTAGCTTTGAAAATTAAGTGGTATATACTCACAGCGAAGGATTATTTAGGCAAGGCCACCGAGCGATGAAGCCCCAGGAGTTTAGATAAACTAAATGACTGGGGTGAAGAGTGATGGTAACAAAGCCTAAAAATCATTCGCGAAGAGTATAATTGAAGTCAGTTGATAAGTTTCTAATAAGGTAATGGTTATGTTTAAACGTATTGCTTCGGACGCACTTGGATTTAGTGATATTGGTGAAATCATTGATCCTAAGGATTATGATAAGGTTGACTCTGATGATTACATCATGCACGAAGACAACGAAAAAATTTACTTCCTAATCAAATCAAAGTCTGATGAATACTGCTTTACAAACGTAGCATTTATTCACTTAGATGGCACCAGCGCTATCAGCAAGAAACGTTTGCTTAAGCGTTATAGCTATCTCGACCACGCCATCAGTGATGTTATGCTAGAAACAGCAGGCACTATTGATTTAGATGCAGAAATAAAATTTCAGCTAGGCAAACATACTTTTTCGATTGATGTCAAAAAAGACCAAATTGAACACTTGAAAGATTTATATAAAACGCTCTATGCCATTGGCTCACTACAAAGAGACAATAGCCATTATTACCGATTTGCTGAACGCAGTGTAGAAATTGCTTCTAGCACTGTTCACCGTTCCACCAGCTCCACTACACTTGAAACTCAGTTTAAAGAAATCAATCAACATGCCTTCGACTGGCTACACCTAGCCCGTGATGCTTACTGCAGAAAAGATTTCGGTGAAATATTTGAGAAATACATAAACAATTAACTTACCCCTTCAATTATTTAATTCAGGTATTACAGAATCTGCAGGAGCTTGTCTTATGGGCACCTCTAATAATTGTTTTCTGTCTCTGGCCTTCTGGTAAATTCGCAGTCAAGGCGTTGCTTTGATAGCATGCTGGTGGCCTGTTGAAAAGTAACAACACCGAGTGCGGATTTACCAGAAGGCCCTGAAAGGCGCTGCCTGACGGGCTCTTGCACTGTGTTGGCTTTCTTGGAAAGGCAACCAGCCTTACACCACAAGCCGCCTTGTTCAAGAGCCCGTCAGCGTGCGCAGAGACCATAAACAATTATTAGAGGTGCCCATAGTCTCCTGCAACAATCAATACCCTTTGCATAAAAAATTCTTACCTGCATTAAACTGACATAGTCCATCCAAAACCTTCGATAGATTACTTCCACTGGGGCAATAATTTACATCAACATTCATTTATCGATTCTTGCTAAATACGATGTTCGAGGTAGTATTTTTTATTTAAATGCTTATAATTTCATCGTCATAAACAAGCTATTTGGATCATCAGTATAATTTGCAAAAGGCTCACAAAGCGTAAAACCAAATTTATAGTAAAGTTGATGCGCAGGCTTGAAATAGTCCATTGAACCGGTTTCTAGACTCAACCGTTGATAATTTCTTCGCTTGGCTTCACCAATAATATAATCCAGTAATGTAGTTGCAACGCCTTTACGTAAATGTGATGAAGCTGTTCGCATGGATTTAATCTCACCATGCCGACTATCCAGCTCTTTTAGTGCACCACAGCCAGCTAACTCATTACCCTCCCAAATGCTCCAAAATGTTACATCTGGCTGAAGCAAACCATCTAGATTCAATGCATGGATACTTTCAGGTGGTGAGTTTTCAAACATATGCTGTAAATGTTCATTTAATAATGTTTGAACTGCTGTTCCACTTAAATCATCAATTTTAATAACCATACATCTAATTACTCTAAAAAACTAATAACTATATCAGCTGAAAATTTAAAAAGTATACGAAAGCTTTATACTTTAGTAGTAAATTAAGTAATCATCTAGCCAACCAATTAATTTCTCTCTGCTCTTTTCTATCGCTTCTATCTGTTCCTTATTGGTACTGCTTACAATTTGATTAATCAGCAAAATAATTTGTTTTCTATTTTTATTAGCTGGGTAAAAAATAGCCTTCTGATTTAGAAGGCTGATCAATTTTGCTTGTTTGTCTGGCACATCAGTATCGAGTATCTTTGCAATTTGGCTTTGAGTATCTAATCGCCTGGCAAGACGCTCTTCTAAGAGGCTTTTAAATACAGCCATTTTATTAGTAATCATGGCTTTTTGCTTATCAGTGAGTGAGCCAGTAAAAAATTGAAACCTATCAAAAACCCCATCAACATCATAATCTTCAATTTTCTCACTAAATGCTTCATTTTCTTCAGAAAAATTAGCATACATAGCTAATTTCTGTTTAGTATTAAGCAACAGCATATACTTAGCTAACAATATATTTACCTGTTTAGCCACCTCAAAATAGTTTTCAGCGATATACTGATGCACTTGATTTGCATCAAAGTGGCTTACGGATATATTCTTTAAAAATGCTTTTATCTTAACAATCCGGGGCTTTTCATTAGTCAACAGTACTTTAAGCTCTTTCTCTAACGATTTTTCTTGTAAGGAACTAAGGGCTAAAGTATCAGCTATACGATCAGCAACCAGTGAAGGTATATTACGAATAATCAAGGACTGAAAACTACAGCCAACCAGTAATATCGTAATAATAACAGTGACTAACCAATAGTAAATGTATTGTAAGCTACATAGTTTATTCATTTTTTTGCAATGTATGCGCTAAATTTATTCACACTATTTTGCACAGTCTAGTCCGTATATTTCATCAAATATCAAAGATTCTGGGCATTCTGGCTAAACTAGTTTGCTTCAACTTTTGACAAGCCTTGGTGATTCCAAGGCTAGAAGAAAATAGAGCAAAATGTAATACCAGAAAATTCAGAAATTTGATAAACAGAATAGGTATATTAACGATCCTCAGGTTGAATTACTTTAACAGAATCAGCAAATGCTTTAAGCTCTTCAATGCTATACTTAGTATGCACTCTTTGCGTAGAAGCCGGTTGGTATTCCAAACTCACACCAGGTCGTCTTGCTGTTTTAGGCCGTATTAGCCTGTTAACAAAACCTCCACCACAATTAGGGCAAACATTATTCAAAATATCTTCTACACAACGTCTACAAAATGTGCATTCATATGTACATATCATTGCTTCTACAGAATCAGCTGATAGGTCTTTATCACAGCACTCACAGTTTGGTCTAAGCTCTAACATCACAATCTATACCGTTGATTTTATTTCCTAAATTAAAATCCTTTTTTCATAATATTCCTAATTCTAGCCTTAATTGATGCAGCCTCATCCTTCATGGCCATTTCAAAAAACTGCTTTACCTCCTCTATATAAGCCGGATACTGTTTGGCTAGTACATAGAACCCATTATACGACCAGGCTCTTACAAACTTATTTTTATCAGTCAATGTCTCTCTTAGAAATCGCTCTAACTTTTTACACTCAGTTTTCGCAATAGGCATATAGGGAATTGATTGAAGAATGTGTAGCTTAGACTCCCAATCATCAAGCTGATGTAGTGAGTCATAAACAGATTTAATTTGTTTTTTATCTATCTTATTATTTGATTCCAAAAAAGCTTTCAGTAACCAGGTTGCTCCTTTTTGGCAGCCTGGATTATTCATTAGTTTAATAATCGTTGCTGCAAACTCTGCTTTGATGTGGTAGGTTTCATAAACTTTTGTGATGCCATCTTTTGATTTGCCATCCCACCTAGTTAGCTCATGCTCAATTTTCATTCACTTTTTAGCCTTTAAAAGCTATTCAAAGCTCTCATTTAGTAAGCATTATTAAAATAATTAACTTAGTTGATCAACTAGCTCTTTAACTCTATCTATAGAGTAAGACCAATCTATATTCCTTTGTGGCGTTCTATTGATTTGCATCATTATTTCTGTCAGATTACAGTTCTCTAGCCCACCATCTGAATAAATTATGTGTTTATAAAGACTAGTGATATCATTCATATTCCCTAGCATTTTTTTGCTGTCTGTTTTTGTAAGCTTAGTCTGAGAATAATCACTCAATATCTTGTTGATCTTATCCTTTTCTATACTTTCATAGGCTAATGCTTGCTCAAGTCCATTTCTAAAGATCAATTCTATTTTCTTTATATTATCTTTTTTAACACCATAAAGCATGAATGAAAACAGTGTTTTTTCATTCATAAAAATCAATGATTTTCTTCTATCAATATAAAATATATTTACAAACCAGTCACCTAACTTTGTATTTGTATCTTCTATATCATTCAAGTCTTTTGGCTTTAAACCAAGTTCTTTTTGAACTTTCTGCGTCAACTTTAATTGCAACATAATTATTTTAGTTTAATTTCAAATTCACTCTGTAAATATATAAACGCGATTATCAACATTAAGTACCTGATTATCACCTATTTCTATCAAAGGTTTATCCCAATGACAGTGGCCAAAAATAACAATACTTGAACCATTGTTTTCTAGATGCTCTCTTATAAAAGGTTCTCCTTTTTGATTATTAATAGGATCATCAGGTCCCTGATGTAAAACAACTAAGTCAGTTTTACTTGAAGTGATATTTTCAAGTGACTTCTTAAATTGCTCTTCAGTTTTACGCTGGTTGCGCTCAACTCGACCGATTATGCCACACACACCGCCAATAGTGAGACTGTTAAGATTTGTTGTATTTCCATCTAATACAATAGTATTAGCAGCCATATCCACTTCAGTTATCGCATCATGATTGCCATGAACACCAACCACCGAATCAAATGACTGGGCAAAAGCATTCCATACTGATGTTACATCCCCCGTTCCACCTAACTTATGGCACTCAGGATAGTCATATAAGTCGCCCGCTAGCACTACAAAGTTAACTGTTGGAATCTCTTCTAGCTGCTGCAGCAATAATAGCTCTTCAGCAACTGCCTCTCCTACTAACCGGTTTGATCGCTTATCCCTTTCTCGACCTTGTAAGTCAGATGTGGCAACAAATGCAGTAATGCCATCTGGCAAAGAATCCACTTTTACTTTATAGAACGGCAAAATAATGCTTCTTACTACTCCCCTTCTTCCTGATGATCGATACATCATCTGATGAAAAGGGTCACTTTCTACTGCTAATATTCGCATTAGTTAAATCTTTTATTAAATGTAATACTGAGTAGTATGTTAACTGGATTTATATTCACTGGAAACACTAACTCGTTTAATCCGTTTGAGCTTAGTCATCCCTTGAGAAAACAAGGCACCAGGCTTAACACACTTCACTTGAATGGGAGGACGGAATTTTGCTAGTCGGACTATTGTCTTATATTCCATTGACAGCGACGCAAGCTGATCATTAATTTTATTAGCAATAGTCTCTTGTTGTTCTGGACCTTCATACTCCAACTGCATAACAAGTTCAGCAGCTATTTCATCGGGTTTATCTATAATTTCTAATACATATTTATCACTATAACCTGCCC